>CALWGV010000064.1 GCA_944380185.1 uncultured Lachnospiraceae bacterium | reverse complement strand
GCTACTACCGCATGATACATATAAGATTGTAAGAAACGAAATGCCGGCGACCGGGATCGAACCGGTACGGGTATCGCTACCCACGGGATTTTAAGTCCCGGGCGTCTGCCAGTTCCGCCACGCCGGCGAAAGCTACTGCCTCCGGCTGACCGGGCTGACAGCCCGGGGAACGGGGAAAACGACCCGAATGGGACTCGAACCCACGACCTCCGCCGTGACAGGGCGGCGCTCTAACCAACTGAGCCATCGGGCCATATTGCTATAACAACACATCAACCGCAGCCAGCAGGTAGTGGACCTTCGGGGACTCGAACCCAGGACCGACCGGTTATGAGCCGGTTGCTCTAACCAACTGAGCTAAAGGTCCGGTTGAAACTTAAGGCCCGCTCGAACGGGCATTTAGTATAATAGCACACTCCCGGGATAAATGCAAGAACTTTTTTGATTTTCTTTTTAGGCGTTTTTTGTATTTTTCTCCTCGTGCATTTTCATTCCCCCTCCTGCCGCAGTCGTCCCTTCTTTCAGCTCAAAAAAGCACCTGCCGCGCCCCCTCCCAAGCAGGCCGCCAGCACCGTCAGTGTCCCCTGCATATCCCCCCGCAGTCCGCTTCCTACGGCCAGAGACAGAAGGAACAGTACGGCAAAGTAGAGAAGTCCGGATGCAATCCCCCACAGCAGTCTCCTGCTTCTCATCCTTTTCCCGGCGATAAAACCGCCCAGAGCACAGGAGAGCAAATAAATCAGCATAATGCCCCAGGACGCCTGAGAAGAACTCCATTTCATCTTGTACAGCACAAAGGCCAGGACGAACATCAGCACTGCCGTCACCACATAGGAAAGCAGCAGAGTCTTTAGTAAAATTCCGGGATTTGTCGTGGAATTTCCAGAAGAATTTGCGCCCATATTTTTTACCTCGTTTTTCCTCTTCCCTCTAAATATATGCCGTCCTATCCGCCTATATGTGCCGTCCTATCCTCGCCCTCATCCTTGCCCTATCCTCGCCCCTATCCTCGCGATCTGTTCCCCCAGTGTTCACTTAGCTGCGGCTCCAGATCTGACCGGCATGCCCGTTATGCGCAAAAATGGGGCCATCCGGCCCCATTTTCAGTGTTTTTTCGGGTAAGTGTTACAGGTACTTCTTCATCCACTCCAGGATCTCTTTGTTCCTGCGGATACGGCTCTTCGGCCGGCCGGAACGGGACAGCTCGTGGTTTTCCTTGTGGAAGAGAATCAAGCGGGAAGGAACGTTAAAATATTTAAGTGCATAGAACATCTGGATTCCTTCCGCCATCCAGCAGCGCGTATCTTCGTCGCTGTGGAGAAACAGCGTGGGCGTAGTCACCTGATCCGCATATTTGAGCGGCGAGCTGTCCCACTGCTTGTCGTGATCCTCCCATGCCGTGACGCCAATCTGGTCCTTATTAAAGTAATAGCCGATATCCGTAGTATTGGAGAAAGACAGCCAGGAGGAGATGCTTCTCTGGGAGGCCGCCGCCTTAAATCGATTCGTATGGCCGATGATCCAGTTGGTCATAAATCCGCCATAGGAACCTCCGGTGACGCCCAGACGCTCTCCGTCGATAAAGTCATAGCGAGCCACAGCCTCGTCCACAAACCGCATCAGATCGCGGTAATCCACCGTGCCGTATTTTCCCCGGATGTCCATAAACGCATTGCCTCTGCCGTCGCCGCCGGTGGGATTGGTAAAGATCACCGCAAATCCCTCATTGGCCCAGTACTGCATCTCATGGAAGAAGTGAGGGCCATAGACTGTCTTGGGACCGCCGTGGATATCCAGGATCGCCGGATATTTTTTGCCGGGCTCCAGCCCTGCCGGGGGAATCACAAAACCGGTGATCTCCAGCCCATTTTCATTTTCAAAGATAAATTCCTGAGGCGTGATCACTTCATACTCCCGGCTCAGACTGCCGTTGAAATCCGTCATCGCCGTGAACTCGCCCTGATGATTTACAAAGTAGATCTCGTTTCCGTCGTCTCCCACCATGGCGATGACCGTATAGCCGTCAAAAGAAGGAATCACCTCCTGCACCATCTGACGTCCGGTGATCTCATGGACGCTGCCGTCATACCCCACATGGACCAACGGCGTGTGATCCACAGCTGTAGACAGCATGACGAAACCTTCCTTGTCAAAAATCAGCTTGCTTCCCACATTGCCCATCTTTACGTCGCTTGCCTCGGAGGCCGAGCGCGTGTAGGGATCGCCGTCATAGATAAGGGTGCTCTCTCCGGTCTGCAAATTCAGCCGCACAAAACCGGCATTTTCATTCAGCCCATACTTTTCATGGCGATTTACCGTCACCACCACATCGTTTTCCGCCGCAAAATCTACGCCGTAATAGCTGGCAGAGGGATATAGCTCATATTCCCTGGCCAGACCGTACCACTTCTGTTCATCTGTCTCGCCCGCTGCCGCCAGAGTTTGGACAGCCTCCACAGACAGAGCCTTCAGATGATTATAGAGCTCAGCCTTGCCCTCGTACTCTTCCTGGGTATACATAAGGGTCGCCTTCTCCGGGCTGAGCGTCAGCCCATCCACATCAGCCAGCGGACCACAGAGGGCAAAAACGCGCCCTTCATGATAATAGTAGAGGCGGGAACGGACCCCGCTCACATCGCCGCCGCCATTTCTCCAGAAAGGGATTTCCTCAAAAACGCGGAATTCCTCATTTTCCTCCTTCACCTTCAGCGCCCTGTCCAGGTCTCCCTCACAGGCAGCCAGAATTTTCTCCCACTGTCTGCTGTAGACAGCGGTGAAGAAAAAATGCTCCTCGTCGATAAACTCCATCTCCTGCACCTGATAGGGCAGCCGTTTCCACTCCAGAGCCTCGCCCATGCCGGGTACCATCTGATAGAGGACCGTAAGGGGCGTGCCTGCCTCTACTGCCTCTTTGTCTTTTTTCTCCCGCAGGGCAGGAAACAGAATATTGCCGTTCAGGCAATAATATGTACCAATATCTCTGGACGAAGTGAGCCTTCCCACCTTGCCGTCCTTCAGCTGATAGAGGTCGCTGTCGTAGCGGTTCTCCTCCAGATTGGCCTGTTTTACGATAAAATACAGAACGCCTCCCTGTTCCTTGAGTCTGGACAGCATCTTAAAGTTTTTAAAGTGATCTGCCTCGATTTTTTTTCTCATGTCTGACCTCCTCTTATGAAAGAACCGCGGCGTTTCCCAATCACGCCGCTTCCAGGAATATTGTACCGCATTTTCCAGCAAATGAACAGAGTCCTTTTGCCGCTTCTTGTTTTTTTACGCCTCTCATGATAAGATAGGGATGTTTCAAAAGCTTCCGGCACATAATCCGGCACATAACAACGAAAAAACACAGTCGAGGTGTTTCATATGATACAAATTTTAAAGATCACAACTGGCAAAAAACGTTTTCTCCCTCTGCTGCTTCTGGGCGACGAGCAGGAGAGCATGATCGACCGTTACCTGGAGAAAGGAGAAATGTTCGCCCTCTATGACGGAGGATTAAAAACCGTGGCCGTAGTCTCCAAGGAGCCCAAGCGAGTCTACGAATTAAAGAACCTGGCCACCGATCCCGTTTTCCGCCGCAAGGGCTACGGCCGCAAGATGATCGAATACCTGCTGGCCTACTACCACGGCCGGGGACGTCTCTTCACCGTGGGCACCGGCGCCGGCTCCTCCAATGTGCAGTTTTATGAAAAATGCGGCTTTACCGTCAGCCATACCGTACCCGGCTTTTTTACCGACAATTACGACCATCCCATTGTGGAGGACGGCGTGACCATCACCGATATGGTATATTTGCAGCGGGAGCTGTGAGGCGGCCGGCTGCCGCGCCGGTCCCGTCCCGCTGCAATAGTACGGCTTTCATCTTTTTGCTCCTTATTTTGCGGCTGCTTCGTCCAGCGCTTCGCTGACCAGACGGTTGACCAGGGCCGGATCTGCCCTGCCGCCCATGGCCCGCATGGTCTGGCCTACCAGAAAGCCCATGGCTTTCTTTTTTCCGGACAGATAGTCCGCTACGGACTGAGGATTGGCTTCCATCGCCTGAACCACTGCCCGGCGGACAGCCTCCTCGTCGGTGACCGCCAGAAGGCCGTGTTCTTCCACATATTTCTGCGGATCCACATCATCGGCAAAGATCACGGCAAAGATCTCCTTGGCCACCGTGCCGTTGATGGTCCCTTTATCCTGCAGACAGATCAGCTTTCCCAGATTTGCCGGCGAAAAATCGACCTGATCGATACCGATGCCATGCTCCCTGGCAAGCCGTATGGTCTCCACCATCAGCCAGTTGGACACCTTCTTGGGGTTGCTGCAGTACGCAAGAGTCTCCTCAAACAGATCGGCCAGCTTTTTATCCGAAGTCAGGATATCCGCATCGTAGGCAGGCAGGCCGTACTGGCTTACATACCGCTTTTTCTTCTGATCCCGCAGCTCCGGCTGCCTTTTTTTTACGCTCTCGATCCATTCCCGGCTGATCATTACCGGCGGCAGATCCGGCTCCGGAAAATACCGGTAATCCTTGGCGTCCTCCTTGGAGCGCATCGGATAGGAGCGCTCTTTATTGTCGTCCCAGCGCCTGGTCTCCTGCACCACGCGCCCTCCAGCCTCCAGGATCTCGATCTGGCGTTCCCTCTCATTTTCCACGGCTCTGGTAATGGCCTTGAAAGAATTCAGGTTTTTCATCTCCGTCCTCGTCCCCAGGACATCACTGCCCGCAGGCCGCACCGAAAGATTCACATCGGCCCGCATGGAGCCCTCCTGAAGCTTGCAATCGGAGGCTCCCAGATACTGAGCGATCAGCCTCAGCTTATCCAGATAGGCGATGACCTCGTCGGCCGAACGCATATCGGGCTCCGACACCACCTCGATCAGCGGGACGCCGCTGCGGTTGAAATCCACATTTGTCTCTCCCGCCCAGTCGTCATGCGTCAGCTTGCCTGCATCCTCCTCCATATGGATCTCGTGAATTCCAATGCTTTTTGTCCCCGTCTCCGTCTCGATATCGATATGTCCGTCTCGGCAGATCGGCAGATACAGCTGAGAGATCTGATAGTTCTGCGGATTATCCGGATAAAAATAATTTTTCCGGTCAAAGCGGCACAGAGGGCTGATCCGGCAGTTCGTCGCCAGCCCCACAGCCATGGCGTATTCCACCACCCGGCGGTTTAGCACCGGCAGGGAGCCGGGCATACCGGCGCACACCGGGCAGACATGGGTGTTCGGCGCGCTGCCGAAGGCCGTGGAACAGCCGCAGAATATCTTGGTCCTGGTCGCCAGCTCGATATGGACCTCCAGTCCGATCACTGTCTCATATTGTTTTTTCACGCCGGCATTCCTCCTTTCCCTTCCGTCCCGTCCGGGCTTTTCTCGTCTCTCTTTCTGCCTTCCTCGCTCCCGGCGGCCTCCTGCCCTCTCTCTGCCATAGGGCTCAGAGCAAAACCGCCGCAGGCCTTCTCGTAGGCCCGGGCCGCCCGCAGGATAGTCTGCTCGCCGAAACGGCGTCCGATCAGCTGGAGACCTATGGGAAGTCCTTCCGCATCCAGGCCGCAGGGCAGGCTGATCGCCGGCAGTCCGGCCAGATTTACCGATACGGTGTAGATATCGCTGAGGTACATCTGCAGAGGATTCTCCCCCGTATTCCCCAGCAGAGGGGCCGTTGTCGGCGACACCGGCCCCAGCAGCAGATCAAAGCGGGACAGAGCCTCGTCAAAGGCTTTTACGATCAGGGCCTTTACCCGCAGAGCCTTCTCATAATAAGCCTCGTAGTAGCCGGAGCTCAAAACAAAGGAGCCCAGCACAATCCGCCGTTTTACCTCCGTGCCAAAGCCTTCTGTCCTGGTGCGGCGGTACATTGCGTGCAGCCCCTCCTGCGCACCTGCCCGGTAGCCGTATTTGACGCCGTCAAAGCGGGACAGGTTCGAGCTTGCCTCGGCGCAGGCAATGGTATAGTAGGCCGGAACGGCATATTCCGCCAGGCTCAGCGCCGTCTCTTCCACCAGGGCCCCCTGCCTCTGCAGGATCCCGGCAGCCCGGCGGACAGCCGAGGCCACCTGCTCATCCAGCCCCTGATCGAAATAATCGCTCACGATGCCGATCCGCAGCCCCCGCACATCCTCCGTAAGCCCGGCGGCAAAATCCGTGTCCTCTCGTCCTAGGCAGGTACTGTCCCGCCTGTCGCCGCCGGATATGGCCTGCAGCAGCAGAGCGCAGTCCTCCACATTTCGGGCGATGGGACCGATCTGATCCAGAGAGGAGGCATAGGCCACCAGACCCCAGCGGGATACCGTGCCGTAGGTAGGCTTCAGCCCCACCACGCCGCAGTAGGAGGATGGCTGCCGGATCGAGCCGCCGGTATCGGAGCCCAGCGCGCACAGACTCTGACCGGCGGCCACAGCCGCACAGGAGCCGCCCGAGGAACCGCCCGGCACATGCGCCGTATTCCAGGGATTTTTCACCGGACCAAAGGCCGAGGTCTCGCTGGTGCTTCCCATGGCAAATTCATCCATATTGGTTTTTCCCAGGATGACCGCCCCTGCTGCCCGCAGCCGTTCTACAGCCGTCGCCTCATAAAACGGAACAAAGTCAGCAAGCATCCGGGAGGCGCAGGTAGTGCCAAGTCCCCTGGTGCAGAGATTATCCTTGATCGCCACCGGCACGCCAGCCAAGGGGCCTGCATCCTCCCCCCGGTCCACCAGCGCCTGTATCCGGTCAGCCTGGGCCATGGCCCCCTCCTCATCCACCGTGATAAAGCTGTTGAGTTCGGGTTCCGCGGTGCGCAGCTGCTCAAGATAAGCCGCAGCCGCCTCCCCGGCCTTTATCTCCCGCTTCTTTATCCTGCCGGCCAGCTCAGCTGCCGGCCATCTGCGTATCTCTCTCATGACGCCCCTCCTATTCCACCGTGCGCGGCACCCGGAAGCAGCCCTCCATCGCCTCCGGCGCACCGGCCAGGATCTCCTCCCGGCCGGCACTGCCTTCCTCTTCGTCCTCACGAAACACATTGACCTGAGATGTCACATGGTAGAGAGGCTCCACCCCCTCTGTATCCAGCCGGTTCATCCGCCCGATGTAGTCCAGCATCTGCCCCAGATCTCTCTTCACTCTTTTTCTCTCCTCCCCGCTCAGATCCAGCTTTGCCAAAATCTCCAGACTGTCGACCATTTCATCGGTTATCTCCTGCGCCATATCCGCATCTCCTTTCCTTAAATTCGCCCTCATTTTCCGCTCGTCACGGCGTCAGCCTCTTCACATCCCTGGGATACAGGGACGCCTCTCTTACATTGTCCTCACCCAAAAGCTTCATCGTAAGCCGTTCCAGTCCGATCCCCAATCCTCCGTGGGGCGGCATGCCATAGCAAAAGATCATCAGGTAGGATTCCAACTGCCCCGGGTCCATCTCCCTGGCCGCCAGCTTCTCCATCATCATCCCGTAATCGTGTATTCTCTGCCCTCCCGTCGTGATCTCCAGCCCTCTGAAGAGCAGATCAAAGCTCAGGGTGAGACGTCCGTCCTCCGGATCATCCATGGCATAGAAAGGGCGCTTGCGGGACGGATAATGGGTGACAAAGACGAAATCGCTGCCCTCCTCTTCCCGGAAATACTCTCCCAGCCTCTGCTCCTCCTCCGGGCCCAGATCTCCGGTACGGCTGACCGGACGGCCGGACAGCTCTGCCGCCAGCTCCTTCGCCTCATCGAACCGAATCCGGGGGATCCGCCCAATGCGCGGCAGCTCCACCCGCAGCGCGGACAGCTCCCGGCCATATTCCTCTTCGAGCAGCCGAAACATAAATTTGAGCGTCCCCGTCTCCATCTCCATAATATCCTCATAGCTGTCAATATAGCCCATCTCCAGATCCATGCTGACGTATTCGTTCAGATGGCGGACCGTATTGTGCTTCTCCGCCCGGAACACCGGTCCCACCTCAAAGACCCGGTCGTAGACCCCCACCAGAGCCTGCTTGTAAAACTGAGGGCTCTGCGCCAGCTCCGCCTTTTGGCCAAAGTAGGGCAGACAAAAAATATTTGCTCCTCCCTCCGCTCCCCTGGCCGTCAGTTTGGGCGTGTGCACCTCGGTAAAGCCCTCGCTGTGCAGATACTCCCGAAACCCTCTGGTCAATCCCTCCTGTATCCGGAAACGGGCCGCTTCCAGCGGGTTGCGCAGAGCGATACTCCGCAGATTCAGCCGCGTCTCCAGCGACGCCTTCACTCTTCCCTTGTTGATACACAGCGGCAGAGGCTCCGCCGGGCGCGACAGCACGCGCACCGAAGCTATCCGAAGTTCCGAACCGTGCACCGCCCTGGGCTCTCTGTGCACTGTCCCGATGACCTCCACTGCCGTCTCCTCCTTCAGACCTGCGACAGGGTTTTCCTGCCCTGTCATCGTCCCATCCTCCCAGACACATTGGATAAAGCTCTGCCCCCGGCGGAGAATCAAAAAGGTAATCTCCCCCATGGGCCGCAGGGCGTGAACACTGCCCCGCAGGGTTATCCTCTGGCCCTCCTGTGCCTGACACATGATCTTTTCCATCTCACTTCTCATCTGCGTAACCTCTCTTTCCCAATGACAAAGTTTCATTGCTAAAAAAGCTGCCACTGTTTCGCACAGCGAGGCGTCCGCAATGCGGATGCAGCCCGCAGATAAATATGCAAAACCCCGGCATACGCTTTCCAACGTATACCGGGGCGAATATCCTCTTCGCGGTGCCACCCGATGTTTTAAGACCTTTCGGACCTCCTCTGACCGCACGCCCGGGTCCAGACTCCGGGGATGCGCGATTCTGTAACGTGAATCCCACGTGTATCCCTACTGCCGCGCCGGCGCGGGTTCAGTCTACCTGCTCCCCAGTGTTCCCTATCGGCCCTTTCCGCCATGACGGCGCTCTCAGTCGGCGACGCCGTCTCCCTGTCAGCTTCCGGCAGCCAGAGTCTGGTTCCCAGCATTTCATGAAGAATGATTTGAAATTTTGATCATACCTTATCACACATCAAAAGAAAACGCAAGGAGAAATTTTCTCCCTTACAGCTTTTTGATCCTCTCGATGGCCTTCTCCGTATTTTCATGGCTGCCAAAACCAGTCAGACGGAAATAGCCCTCGCCGCTGGGACCAAACCCGGAGCCGGGCGTACCCACCACGCCTGCTCTCTCCAGCAGATAGTCAAAGAACTCCCAGGAGGTCATGCCGGCAGGTACTTTCAGCCAGACATAAGGGGCATTGACTCCGCCGTAGACGGTGTAGCCGGCCTCCCGCAGTCCCTCGCGGATAGTCCGGGCATTGTTCATATAGTAAGCGACCTGCTCCTTCAACTGAGCCCGGCCCTCCTCGCTGTAGACGGCCTCCCCGGCCTTCTGGACGATGTAGGGAGCTCCGTTGTACTTGGTGCCGTGACGTCTGGCCCACATATCGTGAAGGGAGCCGCCGTCCCTCACCAGATCTTTGGGAACCACCGTATAGCCCAGACGCACGCCGGTAAAGCCGGCATTTTTGGAAAAGCTCCGAAACTCGATGGCGCAGGTACGGGCTCCGTCGCACTCATAGATCGTGTGCGGTACATCTTCCTCGGAGATATATGCCTCATAAGCCGCGTCGTAGAGAATCAGCGCCCCCTTCTCATTGGCATAGTCCACCCACTTCTGCAGCTCCGCCTTCGTGATCGCCATGCCGGTGGGATTGTTGGGATAGCACAGGTAGATCAGATCCGGCGTCTTCTTAGGCAGAGCTGGCGTGAAACCGTTTTCCTCCGTGCAGGGCATATAGACCACATCGCTCCACATGCCGGTGGAGGCATCGTAAGTACCGGTGCGTCCCGCCATCACATTGCTGTCCACATAGACCGGGTAGACCGGATCGCAGACCGCCACCACATTGTCCAGGGAAAAAAGCTCCTGGATATTGGAACAATCGCACTTCGCTCCGTCGGAGACAAAGATTTCGTCGGCCTGAATATCGCAGCCGCGGGATTCATAGTCCCCCTTTACAATGGCATTGCGCAAAAACGCATAGCCCAGATCCGGAGCGTACCCGTGGAAGGTCTCCACATGGGCCATCTCATCCACGGCGCTGTGCAGAGCTTCGATGATCGCCGGCGCCAGAGGCTGGGTCACGTCGCCGATGCCCAGGCGAATGATGTTCTTGTCAGGATTTGCCGCCGAATAAGCGTTTACCTTTTTCCCGATGGTAGAAAAAAGGTAGCTGCCGGGCAGCTTCAGATAGTTCTGATTGATCTTGTACATGGCTGATATCCTCCTGTAAAATCTCCCTATAGGCTGTCTCTGTCAAAATGATTCTTTCCTGTCACAAATTGATTTCACCCCGGAAAACCTCTGTAGCCGGGCCGCTCATCTCCACCTGGCTGGTCTCCGGATTCCAGTATATCTTCAGATTGCCGCCCAAAAGCCGCATATTGACCGAACGGTCGGCGTATCCTGCCAGCGCAGCAGCCGCTGCCGACGCACAGGCTCCGGTCCCGCAGGCCAGAGTCTCCCCAGAGCCTCTCTCCCAGACCCGCATCTCCAGCTGATCCCGCCCATGAACCACCACAAACTCCACGTTGGTGCGATCCGGAAAACGGGGATGGCTTTCGATGAGCGGACCCAGCTTTTCCACCTCTGCCTGCTGCATGTCATCAAAGAAGAGCACAGCATGGGGATTGCCCATGGAAATGCAGATCATCCGGTACTTCTGTCCGCCGGCCTCGATCTCCTCCCAGACGCAGCTGGGATCAGCCAGCTCATGGTTCAGCGGAATTTCGCGGCCGTTGCTGGTCAGCATCGGAACGCCCATGTCCACCCTTACCATGGTCACCTTGCCGTTTTTCACCGTCAGATCCACGGTCTTGATTCCCGACAGGGTTTCAATGGTCAGCGTCGTCATGTTGGTCAGCCCGTGCTCGTAGACATACTTGGCTACACAGCGGATGCCGTTGCCGCACATGGCCCCCCGCGAGCCATCAGCATTATACATATCCATACAGAAATCCGCCGCCTGTGAGGGCCGGATCAGAATCAGACCGTCGGAGCCGATCCCGAAATGGCGGTCGCTCAAAAGCTCAGCCAGCCGGGGGGCAAAGGATTCATCGACGATCTCCGCTCCGTCTGTTCCCTCCACGCAATTGACATACACGTAGTCATTTCCGATTCCGTGCATTTTCGTAAATCTCATCGGAAAGCTTCCTTTCTTGTTTGGTTGGTTTTATTGCTATTATTCAGAACATGATACTGATGATCATCTGCGCAGTCTCCACCATGTTTGTGCCGCTGTCCATGCTGCACTTTTGAATATAGCGATGGGCCTCAGCCTCAGTCATGTTGTTGCGCTCCATCAGAATCCTCTTGGCGTTGGTGATCAGATTGCGCTCCTTTTCGCTGCGCACCCGCGCAATCTCCTTGAGCTTTCTGCGCCGCCTCTCCTGGGTCTGACAGATCATATTGAGAGTATTGACCAAATCGTGAACCTTCAGCGGCATATTCACGTAGACAATATCGTCCCGCCCATTGTCCCGATAAGCAGGGGATGCCACCGCCAGCATATCAAAGCTCCCGGGCAGCCGATCCTTGAGCTCTGCCGCCATCATGTCAGGGAAACGTCCGCCGCATACCACCACGCCGCAGTCCAGGCTCTCGGCGTAGTTGATGGTCTGAGCCCCGGTGGAGCAGATGGCTGCCACCGCATATCCGCTCCGAACCAGTACGTTTTTGATATTTTTCGCGTCGTCAATCTTGGAGAAAGCTACAATAATATTGGCCATACCGTCACCTCCAAGTCGTCCCTGTCCTGATGCCGCTTCTGATGCCCTTTCTCCGAAGCGAGCCCCAAAGCGCACCCATCAGTATTTATTCAGATACTGGTCCAGCTCCCACTGCGTCACCTGCGCATTGTAGACGTTCCACTCGCCGCGCTTGGCCTTGATGTAGGTCTTTGCAATGTGCTCGCCCAGTACTCCCTTGACAAACTCATCCTGGTTCATGGCCTCCACCGCATCTCCCAGGCTCATGGGAAGCAGCGAAAGATTGAGCTCTGCCAGCTCCACCCTGTCCTTTTTGGCCAGGCTCTGCCCGATGGGGGCCGGAGGTTTCAGCCCTTTCTCCACTCCCGACAGGCCGGCTGCCAGCACCACCGCAAAAGCCAGGTAGGGATTCATGGTGCCGTCCGGCGAACGCAGTTCGATGAGCGTCCTGCCGTCGCGGCGTTTGGGAATCCCGATCAGAGAATCCCGGAAATTGGCCGACCAGGTCAATGTCACCGGCGCCTCATAGCCGGGTACGAAGCGCTTGTAGGAATTGACCAGCGGATTTAAGATGGCCGTCATCCCGGGCATATGAGCCAAAAGACCGGCGATAAAAGAATAGGCTGTCTGGCTCAGGCCGATGGCGTCGGCAGGGTCGGCAAAGGCATCCTCCCCGTCCGGACCGGTCAGCGACATAAACAGGTGCATGCCGGAGCCATAGTCGTCTCCCTTGGGTTTGGGCATAAAAGTGGCATGAAGCCCATGACGCTTGGCGATGGATTTCGTGGTCATCTTGAAGGTCATCAGCCGGTCCGCCGCCGTCAGTGCATCGGAATGAGCAAAGTCCACCTCGTGCTGAGCCGCAGCAATCTCGTGATGGGAAGCTTCGATCTCAAAACCCATCTCCTCCAGATTCAGCACGATATCCCTGCGCACATTCTCCGCAAAGTCCGTGGGAGCCACATCAAAATAGCTGGCCTTCTCATGGGTGATGGTGGTGGGAAGCCCTTCATCGTCGATCTGAAACAGAAAGAATTCACACTCCGGCTTCAGACCAAACTGATAACCCATCTGCTGCGCTCTGGCGCAGATGCGCCGCAGCACGCTGCGGGAATCGCCGTAGGCCGGTTTGTCGTCCTCATCGTACACATCACAGATGAGCCGGGCCACCTTGCCCTGCTGGGGTCTCCAGGGAAAAATCTCAAAGGTATCCAGATCCGGGTGCAGGCACATGTCATATTTGGCATCGCCGCCAAAGCCCTCGATAGCCGCTCCGTCAAAGGTACAGCGGTTGTCCAGAGCCTTCTCCAGCTGGCTGGACGTAATCGCTACATTTTTGATCATGCCAAAGATATCGGTAAACTGCAGGCGGATGAACTCCACATCCTCCTCCTCCACAATCCGCAGGATATCCTCTTTGCTGTATTTTGCCATAGCCATCTCCTTCAAACAGGATGCATAATGAATAATAAAATAATAAGATAAACGGCGCTCTTACGATGGGCAGAACGCCGTTGTCCTTGTACCCCATCATAGCATGCGGCCGCCGGTTTGTAAAGTCATTCAGTGGATGATATCTGCCGAGTGCGCCCCCACAAGACCCAAAAGATCCGCCGGGGCCACCTCGATCTGCCAGCCTATTTTTCCGGCGCTGACCATGACCGTGGGAATGTCCAGGACAGATTGATGGAACACCGTGGGAAAAGCCTTTTTCATTCCCACCGGCGAACAGCCTCCGCGAACATAGCCGGTCAGCGGCAAAAGCTCTTTCACATGGATCATCTCCACAGCCTTCTCCCCTACGGCTCTGGCCGCCTTTTTCAAATCCAGCTCCGCCGCCACGGGCAGGACAAAAACATAATATCCTTTGCTCCCCCGGGTCACCAAGGTCTTAAATACTCGCTCCACATCCTCTCCCAGCAGATTTGCCACCGTCACTCCGTCGACTGCTTCCTTGCCGTGCGGATACTCATGAGCCGTATAAGCTATCCCATTCTGCTCCAGTATCCTCATCACGTTTGTCTTTTCTTTTCCTTTCTGTGAAGCCATTTTTATACTCTCCTCGCCTTATGCTTATTCCTATGCTCTGCTCTCGTTTTTTGCTCTCTTTTTTCTCTTTCTCTGTTCACTTGCGCACTGTATTCCGTCTGTGCATTTATCTGGCCACAAGAACCATGCAGAAGGGAAAGGACACTCTGCGTTCAAAAAACTCTCCTGCCGTCTGCCGGTCCTCCGGCTCTCCATAGACCGCGTTTAGAAAACGCAGCTTTCCATCGCATTCCTCCCGCGTAAATGCGGCAAAATGCGCTCCCTTTCGGTGCCGGTAAGCGATAACCCCTGCCGTGCGCGCCGGACTTTCCCTCAGCACACGTTTAAAGCCTCTGCAGGTAAATGCCACCCGAAAACGGTACCCCCTGCGATGCAGATACCACCATACGGCCAGCGGATGACTGCCGATCATTCCGCCCCACAGAAGCAGTCTTTCCAGCTGACGGGCCACCTTTATGGCCGGTATTCTCTCCCCCATAAAGTGGAGAAAATTATAGCAGGCGATAAAACCGCAGCCCGTCTCACTGGCCAGTCTCCTGCCATAGCTCACGCCGCTGAGAAGTCCCTGATTGATCAGATATCCGTCCTGGGAATAGGCCCTCGGGTCAACTCTGTCCTTTCTCTCCGGCCGCGAAAAGAAACGGCGCACCCGCTTCGCATACTTTGTAAGTCTTCTGTTCATTTTTTTCTCCTGCTCACTTTTCTCCGGCAGCATCAGCATCAAAATGCAGCCGTCATCCGCATGTCTGCCGGCGCCGCCCCGTGACCGCCTGCATCTTCGCACAATGCAGCGGTCGATTTTTAATATTTATTCATCATATCCGCCGAAAATCGGGGATAAATATTATTTTTATTCATTTTCCCCTTGATTTTTTCCGGGATAGGATGTATATTTATGAACAACACAGAGAGCGGATGCGGACGGCTCTCACCATATTCATAATGTAGAAATACCGAAAACCTTGTTTGTTTTCGATCTGGGAGGACGATACAATGAAAGAAAAAGTTATTCTTGCCTACTCCGGCGGTTTGGACACCACCGCCATCATCCCTTGGCTGAAGGAGACCTTTGACTATGAAGTCATCTGCTGCTGCGTGGACTGCGGGCAGGGCAGCGAGCTCGACGGCCTGGAGGAGAGAGCCAAACTCTCCGGAGCTTCCAAGCTCTATATCGAAAATATTGTGGATGACTTCTGCGACCATTATATCATACCCTGCGTCCAGGCGGGAGCCGTATATGAAAATAAATATCTGCTGGGCACTTCCATGGCCCGTCCGGCCATCGCCAAAAAGCTGGTGGAAATTGCCCGCAAAGAAGGAGCCTGCGCCATCTGCCACGGAGCCACAGGCAAGGGCAACGATCAGATCCGCTTTGAACTGGGCATCAAAGCTCTGGCCCCTGACCTCAAGATTATCGCTCCCTGGCGCATGACCGATGTCTGGACCATGCAGTCCCGTGAGGATGAAATCGCCTACTGCAAAGCCCATGGCATAGACCTGCCTTTCTCCGCGGACAACAGCTACAGCCGCGACCGCAATCTCTGGCATATCAGCCACGAGGGTCTGGAGTTGGAAAATCCGGCCAGCGAGCCCAACTATGAGCATCTGCTGGTCTTAAGCGTCACTCCGGAGAAAGCGCCGGATGAACCGGAGTGCGTGACCATGACCTTCGAGGCCGGCGTACCCAAGACCTTAAACGGCGAGTCCCTGAAGGTCTCCGAGATCATCGAAAAGCTCAACGTCCTGGGCGGCAGGCACGGCGTAGGCATTGTCGACATCGTGGAGAACCGTGTGGTCGGCATGAAATCCCGCGGTATCTACGAAACCCCCGGCGGCACCATCCTGATGGAAGCTCACCAACAGCTGGAAGAGCTGATTCTGGACCGCGATACCATGGATGTCAAAAAAGACATGGGCAATAAACTGGCCCAGCTGGTCTACGAAGGAAAATGGTTTACGCCTCTGCGCGAGGCCATCGAGGCTTTCGTCACCTCCACCCAGAAATATGTCACCGGCGAAGTTAAATTCAAGCTGTACAAAGGCAACATCATCAAAGCAGGGACCACCTCTCCCTACAGCCTCTACAGCGAATCCCTCGCCAGCTTCACCACGGGGGATCTCTATGACCATCACGATGCCAGCGGCTTCATCACCCTGTTTGGCCTGCCGCTCAAGGTGCGCGCCATGATGCTGGCCGAACACGGACTGACCGTGGAAGACTGACCGCAGAAAACAAACCGTCAAAAACAGATAAAATACAAAGGGGGCATGCACCTTTAAGCGAAAATCCCGCCGGTGCTTTGGCCCCCTTTTGCTTGCCTTTTGCTTGGGTAATTTATCAAAACTTAACACGCTGCTGACACAAGCAGGCAGGGTTCTCCGCTATAATATCTCCCGTACCGGGACGGCAAAAGAATATCTCGCTCCGCCGCCCCTGAAAGGAGGCAGCCATGCAAAAAACCTATGTGCTGGATACCAATGTGCTGATTCAGGCCCCCTATGCTCTGTCATCTTTTGAAGACAATCATATTGTCCTGCCCCTGGCCGTGCTGGAGGAATTGGACGGGCTGAAGAACAGCGAAGGAGAAAGAGGCGCCAATGCCAGGCAGGCAATCCGTTTTCTGGAAACGCTGCGGCTGCAGGGCAGCCTCATTGATGGTGTCAGTCTTCCCTCCGGAGGCACCCTGCGGCTGGAAGTAAACTGTATAGACACCCCGCTGCCCCGGGATTTGCCCGAATACAAGAATGACAACCGGATTCTGAAAGTCTGCCTGGCTCTGAAAAATGAAGGGCAGACCGTGATTTTGGTCACCAAGGATATCGTCGTGCGGATTAAAGCACAGATGCTGGGCATCGATGCCCAGGACTTCACCACGGAGCAGGCCCCTGTCCGGGAAGAACAATATACCGGGCGATGCGAGGTTTTTGTGCCGGAGGCCTGCTTTGCCGATTTCAAGAAAAAAAATCTTTCGCCTGACGATGTCTATCAGGCAGGTCCGTCCGGCGAAAGGCTGTCCGTCCATCTGGAACCTAACGAATTTCTGATCCTGCGCTCCGATGAGAGCGACAAGAAGACACAGCTGGGCCGCTACAACGGCCGTCGGATTGTTCCGCTTACCTACAAAAAGAAAAAGCCCTACGGCGTGACTCCACGCAACGTAGGACAGCGCTTTCTCCAGGAAGCCCTGATGGCTCCTCCCGACGAAGCCCCTCTGGTCATTGTCAAAGGCATGGCCGGCACGGCCAAAACCTTTTATTCTCTGGCCGTGGGCCTGTCCGCCATGCTGGAGCATGAGGCGCCGCAGTACCGGCGCATCCTGATCAGCCGGCCCAATGCGCAGTTTGACGATGACATCGGCTATCTCCCCGGCGACGAGGCGGAAAAAATCGCCCCTCTTCTGCGCCCCGTCATCGATAATCTGGAGCTTTTAGTGGATCAGAACGAAAAGGAGCGCTACAGCGATGAGCGCAGCCTGTCCGGCAAGATCGAAGAGCTCTTTGACCGGGGCTATATAAGCGCACAGGCCCTGAATTTTATCCGAGGCCGCTCGGTGGCTCAGACCTATCTGATCATCGATGAGGCGCAGAACCTGACGCCCAAACAGGCCAAGGGCATTATCACCAGGGCCGGAATGGGTACCAAAATCATTCTGCTAGGCGACCCGGATCAGATGATCACCCTCTTTTGGATGAGCGCACCAACGGCCTCTCCTACGCCTCAGAAAAGATGAAGGGCAGCCCGCTGTGCTGGCAGCTCACCCTCACCGCCGACGAGTGCGAGCGCTCCCCTCTGGCCATGGACGCCGTGCTGCGGATGTGAGAGAAGCAAACTCGTTCCCGCCGGACTTACACCGGCGGGAACAAAGCTTCGCCTCACTGCACCTCGCACAGGTTCATCATAGCGCAGGCCGAATCGATGGCTCCATTGAATACATAGCGGGCCTGCTCCCGATTTTCATCATATTCATAGGACAGTTCCAGCCGCTTGGGGCCGTCCTGATAGACGGCCGCCAGGCTCTGCAGGCGGCCGAACAGAAACCTGGCCTCCTGCTCCGTCACGCCCGGCATGTCCACAATCACGCAGGCGCTGGCGCGGGGGGCTTTGGTTCTCTCCAGAAAGCTTCTGGCCAGACGCTCCGTCTCGGGCCGCTCTGCCTCAGCCCGCTTATCGTTTTTTTCTGCGGCCGCAGCCTCAGGGGTCTCAAAAAGGGCTTCAATATCCGCCGCCGTAAAACGCCACTGGACGCCGATGCGGCGCCCTTTGAGCTTTCCGCTCTTGATATAGCTGCGAATCGTTCTGAGCGTCAGCCCGGTGATCTGTACCACATCCTCCGCCGTATACAGCTTTTCAAATTCCATGTCCGTTCTCCTGTATAATCGGCGGCCGATGCGGCCGCCTTAATTTATCCTTATCTGTATCGCACTTACTGCATGTTCACTGCTTGTTAAAGCTGCTTCTCTTGCGCAGCTTGGAATCCAATATTCTCTTGCGGATCCGCAGATGCTTCGGCGTTACCTCCAGAAGCTCGTCGGTATCGATAAACTCCAGGCACTGCTCCAGACTCATCTCTCTGGGCGGCGTCAGCTTCAGCGCGTCATCGGAGCCGGAAGCGCGGGTATTGGAAAGATGCTTGGTCTTGCAGACGTTGACCTCCACATCATCGGCCTTGCAGTTTTCACCCACCACCATTCCGGCATACACCTTTTCACCCGGCCCGATGAACAGGGTGCCTCTCTCCTGAGCATTAAACAGGCCGTAGGTCACGCTCTCGCCCGTCTCAAAGGCAATCAGCGAGCCGTTCTTGCGGTAGGAGATGTCTCCCTTGTAAAGGCCGTATCCGTCGAAGATCTGGTTCATGATGCCGTTGCCCTTGGTATCCGTCAAAAATTCTCCGCGGTAGCCGATCAGGCCTCTGGAGGGAATCAAAAACTCCAGGCGAGTATAGCCGCCATTGGCTGTCCCCATCCCCTGCAGCTCACCCTTTCTTAAGCTCAGCTTCTGGATCACGCTGCCGGAAAACTCCTCCGGCACGTCCACATAGACTAACTCCATGGGCTCCAGACGACGGCCCTTCTCATCCTCCTTATACAGCACCTCCGCCTTGCTGACGGCAAATTCATAGCCCTCACGGCGCATATTTTCGATGAGAACCGACAGGTGCAGCTCGCCGCGGCCGGACACCTTAAAGCAGTCGGGACTGTCGGTCTCCTCCACCCGCAGGCTCACGTCGGTATTTAACTCACGGAACAGTCTGTCGCGCAGATGCCGGGAGGTCACATACTTACCCTCCTGGCCGGCAAAAGGACTGTCGTTGACCAAAAACTGCATGGCAATGGTGGGCTCGGATATCTTCTGGAAGGGAATCGGGCTGGGGCTCTCCGGTGAGCAGAGCGTGTCCCCGATGTGAATATCCGCTATGCCGGACACCGCCACGATGGAACCGATATCGGCCTTCTCCACCTCCACTTTATTCAGCCCGTCAAACTCATAGAGCTTGCTGACCTTCACCCTCTTCATCTTATCCGGGTCGTGATGATTGACGATCACTACCTCCTGATTCACCCGCAGAGAGCCATTGTCGATCTTGCCCACGCCGATCCGCCCCACATACTCATTATAGTCGATAGTGCTGATCAGCATCTGCGTAGGCGCCTCCGGATCTCCCTCGGGCGCAGGGATATAATTGAGAATGGTCTCGAAAAGAGGCGTCATATCCTTCGACTCATCTTCCAGGGTATACTTGGCAAAGCCCGCCTTGGCCGAAGCATAGATGAAGGGACAATCCAGCTGGGCATCGCTGGCATCCAGTTCCAGCAAAAGCTCCAGCACTTCATCCACCACCTCTTTGGGCCGTGCCTCCGGGCGATCGATCTTATTGATGCAGACGATCACCGGCAAATCCAGCTCCAGAGCCTTGCCCAGCACAAACTTGGTCTGCGGCATGGGACCCTCAAAAGCGTCCACCAGAAGAACCACGCCGTTGACCATCTTCAGCACGCGCTCCACCTCGCCGCCGAAGTCGGCATGGCCGGGGGTATCCACAATATTGATCTTGGTCCCCTTATATTCCACTGCCGTATTTTTGGACAGAATCGTTATTCCCCGTTCTCTCTCGATATCGTTGGAGTCCATGACCCTCTCCATGACCTCCTGTCCGGCACGAAACACACCACTCTGCTTCAGCAGCTCGTCCACCAGGGTCGTCTTGCCGTGATCGACGTGAGCGATGATAGCTATATTTCTCACATCTTCTCTCTTTGTTCTCATTTACTCTTCCTTCCTCCTGCGGCTGCCTGCAGCCTGGTAATTGATTAATCCAAATTTCACATATGATCCTGCTTCCCCGCGAGACACAGGCAAAGCATAGCAACTGTATTATTCTATCATGTTTACGGATGATTTCAAGAGGTTTTCCATGAAAAAGAGTGTAAAGCGAAGAGAAACGCACCGTCACATGTACGGCGCGTCTCTCTTTTTGGCAATTATAAATCCTCTTATTTTGCATTCTTTTGTTATCCGGCAGTGGTCGTTATCTTTAAGCGGTCAGCTATGGTCCCGGAGCTCTCACACCAGGCTCAAAGCGTCCTCATCGGCGATCAGCGTCGCATCCGGATGGAATTTCAGGATGGAGGCCGGCACGTGAGGCGTCACCGGTCCGTGGATCAGATCGCGCAGGATAGGAGCCTTGGCCTTGCCGCTGGCCACGATCAGAACGCGCTTGGCAGACATGATCTCGCCGATGCCCATGGTGTAGGCGTAGCGGGGCACATCCGCCTCGCTGGCAAAAAAGCGGGCGTTGGCCCTGATGGTGCTCTCCGTCAGCTCCACACAGTGGACGCGCTCGGCAAAATCCTCCGCCGGCTCGTTGAAGCCGATGTGGCCGTTATTGCCGATGCCCAAAAGCTGCAGATCAATTCCTCCCATGCTCTCAACCACCTGATGATAGCGGGCGCACTCGCCCTCGGCATCCATGTTCATGCCGTCGGGCAGATGGGTCTGCTCCGGATCAATGTTGATGTGCTTAAAGAAATTTTCGTTCATAAAATAATAGTAGCTCTGGTCATGCTCTCTGGGAAGCCCCTGGTATTCGTCCAGATTGACGCTGCGCACATGGGCAAAATCCAGATCCCCCTTCTGATACCAGCCGATCAGCGTCCGGTAGATTCCCAGAGGCGTAGAACCGGTAGCCAGGCCCAGCACCGAATCCGGCTTCAGGATCACCTGCGCCGAGATCACGTTGGCCGCCTTACGGCTCATGTCGTCATAGTCCCTTGTTCTGACAACCTTCAACATATCATTCTTCCCCCTTCTTCAGTAGGTTCAGGAAAGAGGTCCCATTCTGCGGAGCCCTCACCCCGAAATAATCGCATACGGTGGCCCCCACATCGGAAAGCGTGGAGCGCAGTCCCAGATTCACACCGGAAAGTCCCTTCTTGTACACCAAAAGAGGGACGTTTTCTCTCGTGTGCTTATTGTGTCCGATATCGGGATCATTGCCATGGTCCGCCATGACCAGGAAAATGTCGTCCTCCGCAAGCATAGGCAGCATACCGGCGATCTTTCTGTCCGCCAGCTCCAGCAGCCTGCGGTACCAGTCGCTGTCCTGGCTGTGTCCGGCCAGATCCGTCTCCTGTACATTGGTGCAGATAAAACCGGTCTCCATGGAGCGGATCTCTTTAGCTGTCAGATCCAGCACCTCGTCGGTGGGCACACAGGAAATGCTCTTCCCCCCATCGTTGGCCACTATGTCGGCCACCTTCCCCAATAGCGTAACCGGGATTCCTGCATTTGTCAAGATGGTAGGGGCCTGAACATTCTTGTCCACGCCGTAGCCCAGATGGCGGCACTGGTAACCGTGATTGTAGGAACCGGATCTGACCGCATTGATGCCGATGTACTTTCCTTCCCTTATCTCCTCCGCGTTCAGAATATCCTGGATGGTGGTGCCTGTCCCGCCGAAGGGAATCACCCGGTTTACGGTGGCGATATCGCGGACCAGATGGCCGATCTCCAGCTCCTTTTCAAAAGAAATATAGTCCAGAGGCGCCGTGCAGTTGTAAGCCATGCCGTAATCCGCGTCGATGTTGTCGGCCACTGTCACATAGTCGTCCACCAGCAGATAGCGGAGGCCGTCTGTCTCGCGCTCCTCCACCTTATGGCCGTTTTGCAGAAGATATTCCCTGATGGCGTCCACCTTCTCCTGGAAGGGCTGAGCGATGGGCTTTTTCGGCAGAGTTCCCATGATCTCCTGATGTCCCATAAAGGTATCGGCTCCCCAGTGCATCAGCTCCGATTTGCCCGCATTTGCCGTGGGGGAGAACTTCATCCGCAGACTCTCCCGGCCAAAGGCGTTCATCAGGCCCAGCTTTTCCAGTGTGGGAAAGCAGCTGTCCGGGAAATCCCGCAGTATGCTGCCCAGCGTACTGGCCTTCTCATCGCCGGGACGCACCTCGTGGGCATCCTTCATGGCTCCCATTCCAAAACCATCCAATACAATCACGATAAAACGTTTCATTTTAGTCCTCCTCACAGCCGATCCGACGGCATTTTCTCATTTCCCAGGCTGTCGTATACGCCGACTATCCTGGGACATCCCTCAGACACGCCCTCCAACAGGACCAGATCACTGCGGGTCACAAAAATCTGATAGCGGAAAGCCATGATTACCGTCTCCCCGACCTGGCAGGGCTCCGCCAGTCCGAAATGATAGTCAATGCTCTCCAGACTGGGCGGCGTCACCTGCATGCAGCGCAGGCTGTCCGCCTCTCTTCCCACCAGGGCCCCGGCCAGGTGGGACCGGCGGTAATGACCGCCGCCGTAGCAGTATGCCCTTCCGTCAAAATTATGGGATATCTCGCTGACATAGGCCACACAGCTCTTTTCCGGCAGATCCATGACGGCATGGGCCGGCGTGGTAGCGGTAAATCCATGGCCCGGCTCTCCGCAATTTCCGCCCAGACGGCTCATCAGCTCCAGGGTGCGCACACAGGTGGCGGAAGGCGTATTGACGATCTCCGGCTCATAACCGCAGGTCCTCATGATTTCTGCCGCGCGCAGCACCGTCTGCAGATTAGGCGTAGGCGCAATATCCCCCACCTCCTCCTGATACAGATAGCAGGGAAAGGAGGTGACGCCGGCCGGTCGGATGGATGTGCAGTCCCGCAGGCGGCCGAGAAATTCCGGCAGCTCTCCCAGAGAGACGCCGGCCGTCTGCCCGCTGTAGATCATATCCTGATCATCGAATACCCGGATCAGAAGCTTCTGCACCTTGCCCGCCTTTCTGGCCGCCCGGTCGACGCTTCTGGCCTTCTCCTCGGTAAACACGGTGACCACCTCGGGTCCATAGGCCACCACCTGCTCCAGCATTGCCTCCGGCGTCTGCACCAGATGTCCCACATTGCTGATGGGGATATGATGACGCATCATCACCTGGGCCTCCTTGAAGTCCACCACCACGGCTCCCTCATAGCCCATCTTTACCAGCTCTGCCGCCAGCGCCGGGTTGCGCCCCAGCTGCTTGAGCATGAAATACAGGCGGATCCCTCTGGCGTCAGCTGCTTCCTTGATGGCGGCGGCGTTTCGCCGAAACTGTTCCAGATCCACCACATAGGAATCCGGCAGCAGCTGTCCGGACTGATGCAGACGGCAGATCGCCTCGATCAGCCGCGGATTGTCCTTTTGCAGTTTATTCAAAAACATCCTCTCACCCTTTCCATAGCCTCTTTGAGAATGCGGATCACTGTGTCGTCTCCGCTCCTCATCGGGTTGATGCGAATCATTCTCTTGGTAATGCCGGGATCGGCAGCCCGGAAGGTACCGGATACCCGGTAGAACATGGGCACGATCTCATAGCGGGACTCCGCTCCCACCGGATTGGGCGCAGCACCCAGCTTCTCCGCCTCTTTAAGCACCTGCTCGGCGATGGGCTCTTCAAATTCCACCAAAAGTACCTTCGACTGCGCATTGGCAAGAAAGGCATCCTTGACTCCCGGCAGCTCTCCTCCCCTCAGCCGCGCCGCCAGCCGGTCGTTGACTGCAGCCTGGATCGCCAGAGCCACCGGAGCATAGACCATGCCCCGCAGCACCTCCAGGGCCTCATGTCCCTGTGTCTGGCAGCCGCCGGAGTAGTGGTGCTTGATCAGAATATCGATATACTCGGCCTTGCCGGTGATACAGCCGATTCCCTCCGGCCCCAGAAGTTTGAAGGTGGAGAAGCAGGCCAGGTCGGCCCCGCACTGGCTCCCGTTCTTTTTCACCTTCATGACCGCATAGTTGTCATCGGTCACCACCGGAATATTTCGGCATTCCTTGATCGTGCGGATGACCTCCTCCATATCGTAGGAGTCGCCGATGCTCTGTCTGGTATACTGCACCAGAGCCGCCCTGATCTCCGGATGCTCGCCCATCACCCGGCGAATATCGGACAGATCATTGAAATCCGCCCGCACTGTCTTAAGTCCCAGCATGTCCACCGTGGTCTGCGTGGTACTGTAGACCGGAGAGGTGTGAATCAGCAGCGTCTCCCCCGCCTTCATCACGGCAAAGAGCGCATAGCGGATAGCGCCGGTCCCCGCTCCCCGCACCAGCAGACTTTTCTCCGCGTCAAAGACGCGGGCAATGACCTTCTCTGCCTTCTGGGTGGTCACCGGCTTGTTGAGGCCCGGCACCACGCCCAGATCGCCGCAGGTCAGAAATTCATGGCCGGCAAACTCCCTTGTGATGCAGTCCACCACTTTAAACTGCAGGGCCTGCGCCTCCTCTATGGAAATGCTGTTAAGCGGATATGTTTTCATCGTCTTCTTCCTCTTTTCTCCCATACTATGATGATAGGGGCAAAAGGTATTTTGGCCCCTATGATGTTCCCGCCGGTCGGTATCCTGCCCCCTGCCGTACCGTTCCGGGCAATATCACTCCTCTCCCTGCCTGTCACTGCGGCAAGAAGGCGCCTCCGTCCAGGTATTGGTCCAGATTGCCAAAATACCACTCTGCCATCTCGTCGCGGCGAATCTCCGCTTTCGCCGCAGCGGCCAGCATACGCCGCACCAGTTCCGGCTCAGACCGGCAGATCCACAGCTGTCCCTTTGCCAGAGCAGGCTCCGGTATCGTCATGGCGGTGGCCCCCGCCATATTGACTACCCGCATGAGACCTTTTCCCGACTGCCTCTGCCCGGCAGCCGTCTCCTCATCGTAATGGCCGAATATCGAATCGCCCATACCATTTACATCCACCGGCCCCTCCCGGCTGATCAGCCAGTCGCAGCGGGACAGCGTCTCCAGCAGAAAATCGATCAGCGGTCTGCGGCTGCCGGACACATCGGGGGCCGATCCCAGTCTTTTATCTCCCTGGTACAGACCGTCCTTCTCCAGACGATACACCAGGGCCTCCCGCGGCTCTGCCGCAGGGTCATCCTCTCCGGCAGTGCGGCTGCCGGAGGATACATCCGCCGGTTCCAGCAATGCCTCCACTCCCCGCGAGAGCTCCTCGTATTCCCTGGCCATCAGCCCCAGGGATGGGAAGAATGCAATCCCGTCGGTGGAACGCTTTTCTCTTTTTTTCATGGCTGCGGTGCAGAAGAGGGGGCTCATCAATCCCCAGAGATTGAGGCTCATGGCCGGAGCCAGCACCGAACCGCCTCCATCGGTACCCAGCCCCAGATCATTGAAGTGAAGAAAAACATTTACCGCCGTGCCGCTGCTGCTGCCGGTCATGGGCCATCCCGTCACCGGATTTGTCAGTCCCATGTCCACCGCCCGTCCGCCGAAGGAAGCGCGGTCTATCGTGTGCAGAGCATATCCCGCCTGCTTCAGCCTTTTCACCGCCTCCTCCGGTATGGCGGAGCCATTCTTGACGCCTAGATAGCGGAGTTTCCCGCTCCCGTCAGGACAATCGATGGCCAGTGGGAACACCCTCTCCACACTGCCATAGGGATTCTTGTATGCCGCCATGGTCATCTTGGCGTGAAGCAGAAGAGATTTTTCCCGCTCCGTCATCTCTCCTGCTCTCCCTGGAGGATACGTCTGGGATTGTCCACCAGCATCTTCTCTATGCTTGTCTCGGCCATACCGGCCTCCCGAAGCATGGGCAAAAAGGTCTCGATTAGATAGCTGTAGCCGATGCCGCCCCTGTAGGACAGATGAGACTTGCGGGTCAGATCCATGGACAGCACCACCTGGTCCAGCATTCCTTCCCTCTCCAGAGCCTTCAGAAATTCCACGCGGGTCTCGTCGGGCAGATATGCCTTTTTGCCCACGGTGTCAAATCCGATGCACACGCCGGTGGCCAGCACCCGGCGGATGTAATCCAGATCTCCCGACAGATCCATGTGTCCGATGACCACCCGGCCCAGATCCAGAGCGGAGCGCCGCAGATACAGCGCCTGCTCCAGGCCGCAGGTACCCAGGGTTGTATGCGTATAGATCGGCGCACCCGTCTCCTCAGCCGCCAGAATGGCCGCGTCAAAGACCTTGCGCTCCTCATCGGTCATGACATTTTTGCTGGTTCCGATCTCCCCGATCATTCCCGCCCTGGGGCCATTTTCTATGCCCTCCGTGATCTCTCCGATCATCCACTGAGCCAGCTGCTCAACTGTGGACTCATAGACCCTCTCCGGCAGAAACGGCTCCTTGTAAAAACCGGTGGACTGTACGATATGGATCCCGCTCTCCTGGGCTGCGCGGCTCACATACTGAGGATTGCGTCCCATACCGTCGCAGGTCACATCCACAATGGTATCGACCCCCAGCTCGTGGAGACGGCGGTATTCCTTTACCGTCTCCTCATAGCAGTCCAGCCTGCAGTCCATATCCTTTTTCACGCCGGACAAATCAATCGTCGTATGCTCGTGCATCAGTGTATAACCACTCATCGTTTTTCCAACCTCTTTAAAAATAATGGCAAAAATCAAGCGGGGGCGTTCCAGCGCGTCTGTGCTGTGGACGCCCCCGCCCGCTTACATCAAGATTACCGCGGCGGCGCTAAAACCGCCGGCCTTTGCCGATGATATCCTTCATCAGGCTGCCGCAGGCATAGTGATCAGGCCGATTACCAGCAGGATATTCAGCAGGATGCCGAATATAATGCAGGCCACAGGGCCGACTGCCATCTCCACGATGGGCTTTTTGGAACGGCGGTTCAGAAGCAGGCAGCCGATGACAAACAGAGCGCCGATACCGGACAGGCCGGCAGCCTGAGAAGCCATGGCCTCCGCAGACACGACAGAACCCACCAGCAGGGCCACTTCCAGGACCTTATTCATGGAAGTACGAATGTGCTCGCCCATATCCTTGACGCCGGGGAATCTATCCATGCCTTTGGCAAAAACATTGATCAGCAGAAGCTCCACCACCATGACCACGGCGCCGAGCACCAGAGCCAGGATCGGATTGCCGTGCAGGGCAAGACCTACCACGAAGACGAAGGTGCAGCCGGAGGTTCCGTACACACCGGTAACGATAGCCGTGGTAAATACCAGCGGCACGAAGCCGATGGCTCTCGCCAGTGCTGCCAGAGCAGCGTCACTGTAGGCTCCCTCAGCCAGCAGAGCCAGGGAAGCAGGGTCGCCGGCTATAATGGAAAGGCTGGTGCCGCAGGCCAGCAGGCCGCCCATGATCGCCAGCAGCGGCCAGTTCTTGCGGATTCTGGCTACCTGATCAGAGAACACATGCACCAGAGACGCGTTGGCATCGCCCTCGCCCTTTACACGGGCAGCGAAGATCAGCATCACAATGGTGCCCACCAGCATGGACATACCTTCGGCATTCAGGGTCACGCTGTTGGCGCCCAGGGAGAAGGTACCGAATTTCTTGATCAGGAAGTAGGCAATCACCGTGATTACCGCCGTGATCACGCCATCCTTGAAACCGTGCTGATAAGCCACAGCCACGGCGGGGAAGATGGCGAACACTACCGTTACATATGTAGAAACGCTTCCCAGGCTGTCCAGGAAATTGTAGGGCAGCAGGGCGAAGAGATCAACGATCGCTTCCAGACCCACCAGAATGCCCAGGCCGTACACGCCGCCGATGACACCGGCTAAAATCATGCCCAGCTTGCTGTCCGGGCACCAGGTACCGATAATATCGGTGGTCAGAAGCAGACAGTGAATCAGGATGATGGTCGCCGCGATGGAAGTAGGAATACCAAAGCCTACCACCAGACCAAAGCTGACGGCAAAGCTCATGGCAGCCAGCTCTTTACGGCTGATCTTTCCGTCAAAATACTGAGGGACAATGGGGCGGAATCCATCGTTAAACACAGCGATTCCACGGTTTGACAGAATCGATGCCAGGGCACCGATACAGACGATGACAATGTACTTCATACTCTTTTACTCTCCTTCTTTTTCAGTGATGGCTTTAAGCAGAACCGGCAGCACATTTTCCGCGTGCTGTGCCGTAAAGCCAAAGGCCTTCTTTCCCTTGTTAACCGCAGCTACGATCTCTTCATCGGGAAGGATCTTGCCCGGCATGGAAATAGTAGCGCAGTTTTCCGCCCCCAAAAGGGCCAGCGCCAGAGCTAAAGCTCCGCCGCCTCCGGTGTTGCAGGCGCCGATGTAATAATCGTACTGCCCATTCTTGAGCGCCATAGCGGCATCCAAGTCCCCCTTGATGTCCACAGATGCCTTGTCACCGAGGAACTTTTTCGTGAAGTCCGCAATTTCCTGTTTGTTGATCTGTCCTCCTACGACAATCCTTATCATGCAAACCTCCTCCTTTCTGCTTTGCTGTTTATCGTCAACTGCCTTTCGCCTTATATGCGGCCCCGGCAGTCACGTTCTGCTTTCACGTTCTGTTTTTCTTTGCCGACTCTGCCGCATCTCAGTCCGTCAGCATGCTGCAGATGTGCAGCAGCATAAATCTGCTCTCGCCCTCCGGAAATTCCACCGGGCAGAGCGCCAGCATTTCATTCAGGAAATCTCTGGCCTCGGCAAAATGCTCGCTCCCCTGAATCTCCTCCCAGGCCTCATCGCCCAGCTCATCCACCGTCTCCCCCTTGCGGATTCTCTCCGCCGCCATGGCCAGATGCGTGGTAAACATCTCCAGCTTTTCCTGCCCTGCATCGGGGAACTTCTCCGCCAGAAGATCGATGACCTTATCCATAAAGTCGGCGATCTCCGCGCTTATCACCCCTGCATCCCTCAAAATCTCCATTCTCTGCTTTAACATATTTCCTCCTGAAGGCTGTACATCATGACGCTTGTACATAATTTTGTATATTATGGTTAAAAAAATACCATTTATATATCCCGGAAGCATACTCTCCGCAGATCAGTAGTCTGCGGAGATCGCCCCGGATTTTACGCCCTTTTGAATCTCCCTGACCTCGTCAGGCTTTACATAGCGCCTGAGAAGCTGTCCCAGGGCCTCCTCCCCCCGGCGGATCACCAGCACCGCCGAAGAAAAGCTGCTCACATCCAGAATATTATCCAAAAATACCATATGCAGATCTCTGTATCCGGATTCCACGATCTCATCCACATTCCATACTCCGGCATCGATAATCCCTGCCCGAATGGCCGTCACCGTCTGATGGGCACGCAGCTCCACGAACTGTATGCCGCTGATCCCGGCTGTGATCTGTCCGGTGATATCTCTCTGGTCCAGAGAGGTCCGGTCATAGGCCACCTTCATCCCCGGTTCAATGCCCCTGGCATTTTTATCCCGCAGGATCAGTACGTGGCGGGACAGGTAGGTGCCCGGTCCCAGATCCACGGCAATCTCCACATCCAGATGATTCTTGATGGACTCCTGGGCCGCATAACGGCTGCAGGCCGTAAACTGGTAGACGCCGTCGCCCACCAGCATGAGACGGCTTTCCGAGCCTCTGGTGTAGACCAGATTAAACTCAAAAGGACGGAGCTCGTGGTAGAGAGCCGTGGCCAATCCCTGGTACAGCACCGAATAAGGAAGAGGCATACTGCCCAGAAGCCCCTTGTTCAGACTGCACTCCTGAAGCCTCCGATAATCCAGATGCTCAATGAACGTCCCCATATGCCCCCGGCTCACCAGGACGACAGCTCCCTTTTCCTTCAGGTAGGCGAAGCTGTTCTGCACCGTCCCCCTGGAGACCTGGAACTTCTCCTGGTACTCGGAAATGGAGGGGATCCTCTCGCCTTCCGCACGGCTCATCAAATCCTGCGCCATCCGGCTCACGGTAAGTCCAATCTTCTGATACAATGCACTGCCCATCTGCCGCGCCTCCCCTCCCCATCAGCCACTGTACTGCAGCCGCAAAACAGGACTGCTTTTTGAATGTACAAAATAATGTATTTTGTTATCTAAACTTTAACACGGAACAGGCCGACTGTCAATCCCCTTTTTATAATTTTTTAATATTTTTTGCATCCCCGGCCCCTGTAAGATGCACATCCAGCTGATTATAAGGAATCTCAATTCCTGCCGCGTCAAACTCCAGCTTGATCTGCTCATTCAAGCGCCATTTGGCCTGCCAGTAGTCGCCGTTATTCACCCAGAAGCGAAGACCCAGGATGACTGCACTGTCTCCCAGCTCCGACACAAACACGTTCATCTCCTGGTCGGGAAGCCTGGCCGGATCCTCCCGCCCCAGACGGTCCAGAATAGCTTTGGCATCCTTAAGGTCTGCATTGTAGGAGATTCCCACGGTTATATCCAGTCTTCTGGTGGTGCTGGAGGTCACATTGGTCAGACTGTCGTCGGACAGCTGACCGTTGGGAATCATCACCACACGGTTGTCACTGGTCAAAAGCTTCGTGTACACCAGGCCGATCTCCGTCACCGTGCCCTCATCGCTTCCCTGTATGATATAGTCGCCGATGACAAAGGGCTTCATTAACAGGATGAGAATTCCTCCGGCCAGATTGGACAGGCTGCCCTGCAAGGCCAGGCCCACCGTCACACCGGCGGAGGCGAAGGCAGCCGTCAGAGAGGTCGCCGCCACACCCACCGTCTGCAGAAGGATCATAACCAGACAGACATAACCCACCGCCGTCAGCACATTGCGCAGAAACTTGCGCACCGTCACTTCCACGCCGTGACGCTCCAGCGTCCTGTCCATCAGCCGCACCAGGGAGCGGATTACCTTGCGCCCCACGGCAAAAATTACCAGGGCCAGAGCAATCCGCAGAATATAGTCCACCACTACCGGCACATAGGTGTCCAGAAAATCCGCCAGACTGATCCCTTTCCAGCGGTCCACCTGGCCTGCCAGCTCTTCGGCCAAAAGCTCCGCGCCCTCGGTCTGCGCTGCCGTCTCCCCGGCCGATCCGGCCGCCGTCTCGGCGGCAGCCTCCGTCATCAAAAATCTCAGCATTCCTGCCTTCTCCAGCATCTATATTTCCTCCTTGTACGGCAGTTGTATGCCTTGCCTTATATACTGCTGACCATCATCTCGATCCACTGAGCCGTCTGTTCCACCGTCCTGCGCGCCATCTCCTTCTGCTCGGCCGCCGCCGCAAAGCGGGAGCGGGCATTAAAGGTGTGCTCGATAAAACCGTGCTGCGCCTCTGCGCAGTGCAGCCTGGCAACGGGAACGCCGGCTTTCTGCAAAAGCTCTCCGTACCGCCGTCCCTCCGGACACAGGCTGTCCCGGCCGCAGGTGACAAGAAAAGCCGGCGGCAGTCCCGCAAGCTCCTCCTGCGCAGCACAGACCGGCGACATCAGACTCTCTCCCATTCTCCCCTGCCCGCCGTCGTAGGCCCGCCGAAAGACCTCCATGATGCCGGGTGAGATGGCCTCCGGCATAGCCGGTCTGTCGCCGCAGTCCATCTGGAGATCCAGATAAGGGTAATCCAGGATCTGCGCTGCCGGCCGTGGCAGTCCCTCTCTAACCGCCAGCAGACAGTAGGCCGCCGCCAGATTGCCGCCGGCGCTGTGTCCCATGATGATCATCTGCTCCGGCCGGATCCCCCAGGGACGCTCCCGGCACAGCCATTCCACCTGGGCTGCAATATCGCGAAGGGCCGCAGGATAAGGATAAGCCGGCGCTTTGCGGTAATCCAGCGAGACCACGGCGATTCCCAATCTGCGATGATAATAATCGCAGAGCGCATCATCCGCTCCCGCCGTCCCCTCCACGAAGCCTCCTCCATGGATATCGAGAAGCACCGGACCTATCTTCTTCATCTGACGGACATAGCACAGAGGACGCAGCTCGTCTCCCTCCCCGCAGTCCGGCTGCTCCGGCAGCCTCACGCGCTGGCCGAGGAGCGCCAGACTCAGCTCCTCCTCCCGCTCACCGCGCCAGGCCCTCTCGTAGATCCCCGACGCGATGACCTTGTCCGCTTTTTCTCCATATCGACTGCCACCCCTGTCTCCTGTCAAGTCTCCCGTTAAATCTTCTGTCATGCCGCCTATCCTCCGTCCATCCAACATGCCCCGCCCCAAAATACCCCTGCCGCGGGACCTGTGAATTCTTTTCTGCCAGATTTTTCTCCTTCAAGGATACTACAATTCTGCCCCGGCGTAAAGTTTTTATTACAGGCGAGGCCGAAGGCAGGAACCAAGTTGGGATATGATTAATTTTGCGTAAAAATCATACTAATAAAAAACAGATTTATTATATACTTTTATTTCCATAATCTCCTTTTTATGTTAAAATAAGAATTATAAGAAATAATACTATAAAGGGGGATTTGTGATGATGAAAGGAAAAAAGAAAATTTTTATTAGTCATTCGGAAAAGAATAAGGATTTTGTAACTCTGCTACTCAATTATTTAGTAAGCTTAGGGGTTAAGAGAGAAAACATTTTCTGTAGTTCCGACTATAGATCGGGTGTTCATGATAAGATCTCGGATGACGTGTTTGCAGCACTCAAAAAAACAAGGTTAGATATCATTGTTTTATCAAACGAATACAAAAAAAGTGAATACTGCCTTAATGAATCTGGAGTAATCCGAAGTAAAGGGCAACCGTCCACCAAGCTTGTAATAACATTGCCTGGAATCAGAAATGGAGAACACGCCGGATTTATCGGTTCTGACTATTACCAATATCGCTTTGACACAACATTTTTTCCTGTTGCATTAGCAGAAAGACTACAAGAGGAAGTCAAGAAACTTCATCTAATAAATGTAAATCGAGATCAACAAGCGTTAACATGTGAATGTTTTCAAACTAAAATTGTACATTATAGAAATAGACTTCCTATTATTGATAATTTATCGGTCAATTGGGCCGAAAAAAATGACCAAGAAAGAGCAAAGTTAGCGCTTCAACAAGCATATTTAAAAACACGTAACCTAACGGTTTTTAATCAGAAAGATAGATCGGAAAATTATGTGTTTTACAAAGAATATGAAAGAAATATTGTTATCAGTAAAGGCGAAACCAAAGGGAAGATACGAGTAAGGACAATTACTTCTTATGTTATTGTAAACCTTTCTGACACAGATATAATCCAGACTTTTTCGTCTCAATTTTTAAAGATTGACCAAGGATTAAAATCTTATGAAGATGGCAAGGTAATTGTAAACGGGGAAACAACCTCAGGTCTAGTACGGAGATATAAGCCGAAAAATTCAGCCAAAGATAATTGGTCGCCGTATATCTCGAGCGGGGTTATTGAAGTTAAAACAAAAGCTCACAGTAGCGATCAAGTTATCTATGAAAGCACCTATGAAATTAGTCCCGATCTCTTTTTTCAATCAAAAGTTATAGAATACCCATGTGGTCAATATTGCATAAGAGCAAATTTTACGGGGAACTTTTTGAAAAGTAGAAGATGGAGAAAGTACATTTTCCGGTACCAAATAATTCCTCCTAATCCAAATGATTTGCATGCACACTTGGTTCCTTCTCATTTAGGAGGTGAGGCCAAAGACAAAATCAATGTATTTGCATCATACACCAATGGCTTTCCTGCAGGTGGTGGATATACTCTCACCTTGTCTAAAGTATAATTCGCCATATATATAACCCATGCTATATCATAACGGTGCAAATAGCCGCTTTCTGCACAGCAGGGTCATATTTTCCGGAGAGCCCTGGCCACATTAAGCAGACAGCTTTGAGGAATAACAGAAGAGGATCTCAAAAGTCATGAAGTAACTTAAAGGGCACCTGAATTGAGTAGGAGCGAGTGATTAACTCTCGTCCTCTCACACCACCATGCATACCGTTCGGTACACAGCGGTTTCAATAGTTGATGTGCACAGACTGATAGGCTACGGCTAAGTCATAAATGCCCCTGTTTATCAGTCTTTCTTTGTTTAATGCCCAGTTGACCGCCTTGTTTACGGCATTGAACGACCCAGTATCCTTTACGGTCGTAGGCTATTGTTGCCGCATAATGGCTGTCCACTCCCAGTCCTATAAAGTGCTATAATAAAGTCGTAGCGAGAGTGGCTAATGAGATGTAATCAAAAACAGAAGCAGAAAAGAAATACTCATTATGTCACAAAATTACACTCCCGAATTCAAAAAGAAGATTGTTCGTCTCCACGAAGAGGAGGGGCGAACCCACAAAAACATCACTGCTGAGTATGGTATATCCAAAACCAGTATTTCTAAATGGCGCAGTGAGTTCCGCGAAGACTGCCAGATGAGCTCTCAGGACAAAGAAGATTATGATTCCATGAAAGAAAACCTTCGGTTAAAACATGAGAATGAAGAGTTACACAAAGAGATTGCCTTCCTAAAAAAGCAGTGGCATTCTTTGCAAAAAAAATCGGTTAGGAGCTTACCGATTCATTGACCAGTATCATGAAGAATTCGGTGTTCGCTGGTAATTGCGGCGATCGAAAATCTATCTGAATGCCTATTATAAAGAAACACCGAAAGGCAGATTATTACGCCAAAAGAGCAGAGGTCTACGATCAGATCGAAGAAGTCTACCACAGCCATAACGGTATTGATGGCTACCGCAGCATAAAGGTCTATCTGGAAACAGCAGCAGAACTATTCATAAATATATGAATGCAGATCTGAGATCTCTATTGTCCGATCTAAAAGACCAGGGAGCAAGTCTGGGAAACTAAAGACCATAAAGTTTTCGCACTAATTAAATGAATTAAAAAAACAAGCAAATGAAAACCTTTGTTCTGAGGGCTGGAGCTGCGTTCACAAAGAGTAATGGAAGTGGAACAGACTGTCGGAAGGATCAAAGGCTGTTGGTTGTTCCATCGATTTTTTTGAAAGAAAAAAGCAGAAATAGAATGGGGACTATTATCAATTGCCCATAATATCACAAAAATGGCACTGGAAGGACAAGGAATAGTGCCGTTGTTCAGACCATCAAAAAGCTTTTCAATAAAAGAAAGGGATGCTCCTTTCCTATAAATCCAAAAATTCATAGTTTCGGGACACCCCTCCTGTTTGGAATTATCTATTTTCTGACAGTTCCTTCTTCTTAACTTGCTATTTCACAACCTGCATTTTGCCGCAAATAAATGATTTGCAATAATCGATTATCTCGGGCTGAATTTCCCTCTGAATTATTTCAGGGTAACCTTGGCTCCAACTTCCTCCAGAGCCTTCTTGGCAGCCTCTGCCTCTTCCTTGGACACGCCCTGCTTCAGCACCTTGGGAGCGCTGTCCACAGCGTCCTTGGCTTCCTTTAAGCCCAGGCCGGTCAGCTCACGAACAGCCTTGATAACCTTAACCTTCTCGGAACCGATCTCGGTCAGCTCCACGTCGAACTCGGTCTTCTCCTCAGCCTCAGCAGCAGGGCCGGCAGCAGCCACAACCACGCCAGCAGCGGCGGATACACCGAACTCCTCCTCGCAGGCCTTTACCAGCTCGTTCAGCTCCAGAACGCTCAGCTCTTTGATCGCTTCGATAAACTCAGCAGTAGTCAACTTTGCCATTTTTATTTCCTCCGTTTTCAAAAATTAAAATATGAATGATACGAAAATATAAGTTCCAGTTTATGCTGCGGACAGCATTAGGCCTCCTTGGACTCGGCGATCTGGTTGAGAACGCGGGCCAGGTTGGCGATAGGGGACTGAATGCTGCCAAGCAGCTTGCCCAGAAGGACCTCTCTGCTGGGGATCGTAGCGATCACCTGGATACCCTTCTCGTCGTAGTAGGTGCCTTCCACCACGCCGCCCTTCAACTCCAGAGCCGGAGCCTTCTTGGCGAACTCATACAGAATTCTGGCCGGAGCGGAAGCGTCCGTGCTCGACACAGCCAGAGCCGTGGGGCCTTCCAGCTTGCCGGCCATGGCTTCATAATCCGTGCCCTTGAACGCAAAGTTCAGCATAGTGTTCTTGTACACCTTGTAGGTGACGCCGGCTTCTCTCATCTGCTTGCGCAGAGCAGTGTCCTGCTCCACGGTCAGGCCGCGGTAATCTGCCAGCACAGCTGCCTTGGCATCCTTCAGAAGATCGGATATCTCGGCAACTACAGGCTGTTTCAATTCTACCTTTGCCATCTTTTTTCCTCCTTATTATTTTTTCAACCGCCGGTGAGTTTAAAAGAGAAAACCCTCTTTGCCAAAAGACAAAGAGGGCATAAGGATTCCTATCAAAAATCTCATCTTCCTCGGCAGGCGACGGTGCTTACACCCAAAGGGTACCTGCTGTCTTCGGCAGTTTTACTTTTGACACCATATCACAAAACCATCGGGCTGTCAAGCCTTTTATCGCGCTTATGCGGCGATTATGCCTGCAGCTTGATGGGGTTGACCTTGACGCCGGGGCCCATGGTGGAGGTCAGGGTCACGCTCTTTAAGAACTGGCCCTTCACTGCGGCGGGTCTCGCCTTGATGATGGCGTCGGTCAGTGCCTTGAAATTTTCAGCCAGCTGCTCCTCGGTAAAGGAAGCCTTTCCGATAGGGCAGTGAATGATGTTGGTCTTGTCCAGTCTGTACTCGATCTTACCGGCTTTGATATCGGCGATAGCCTTGGTCACGTCCATGGTAACCGTACCGGCCTTGGGGTTGGGCATCAGGCCCTTGGGGCCCAGAACACGGCCCAGACGGCCGACCACACCCATCATATCGGGGGTAGCCACAACCACATCGAAATCAAGCCAGCCTTCCTTCTGAATGCGGGGAACCAGCTCCTCGCCGCCTACATAGTCTGCTCCGGCAGCCTGCGCCTCATCGGCCTTTACGCCCTTGGCAAACACCAGCACGCGGACAGTCTTGCCGGTGCCGTGAGGCAGTACGACAGCGCCGCGGATCTGCTGATCGGCATGACGGCCATCGCAGCCTGTGCGGATATGAACTTCAACGGTCTCATCAAACTTGGCGCCGGCGGTCTTCTTCACCAGAGCTACGGCCTCCTCGGTGTCGTACAGCTGAGTGCGGTCTACCAGCTTAGCGCTCTCGATATATTTCTTTCCTCTTTTCATTCCTTACTCCTCCATTAGTCCTCTACTACGATACCCATGCTCTTGGCGGTACCCTCGATCATGCTGGTGGCAGCCTCGACGCTGGCCGCGTTCAGGTCAGGCATCTTGAGCTCGGCAATCTTGCGGACCTCTTCTCTGGAGATCTTGGCCACCTTGTTCTTGTTGGGCTGGCCGGAAGCGGTTTTCAGCTTGCAGGCCTTCTTGAGCAGCACAGCAGCCGGGGGAGTCTTGGTAATGAAGCTGAAGCTTCTGTCGGCGTAAACCGTGATCACCACAGGAATGATCAGATCGCCCTGATCGGCGGTTCTGGCGTTGAATTCCTTGGTGAACTGCACGATATTCACACCGTGCTGACCCAGCGCAGGACCAACCGGCGGAGCCGGAGTGGCTTTGCCGGCAGGAATCTGTAATTTGATGTAACCAGTTACTTTCTTTGCCATTTTTGGCACCTCCTAATTTTTAATGTCCCGGGCTAACCCCGGACACAACACGAAGGTGTTGTGGTACCAGCGGGAAAATCCCTCCCACCTGCGGCAGTCTCGTCCCTTCTCCGGACAATCGCCGCTATCATGAAGATTTCCTGCGCCCGGCGCAAAAAATCTCACACGCGTGAAAATGAAAAAACGAAAAACAAAACTCTGTCTGTCACAGCTTCTTGATCTCGTCGAAGCCGAGCTCGACCGGTGTCTCCCGGCCAAACATATCTACATGGATGATGACACTCTGCTTGCTCTCATTGATGGACGCAACGACTCCTGCCGTACCCTCCCAGGCGCCGGAAGTGACCGTCACCAGATCGCCCACCTCGAAATCCACCACCACAGGGCTCTCGCCGCCCGCCAGCGCTTCGATCTCCTCCGGAGACAGAGGCACAGGCTTGGATCCCGGACCCACGAAGCCGGTGACACCGCGGGTATTGCGGACAACATACCAGGTCTCGTCGTTCATCACCATGTTAATCAGAACATAGCCGGGGAACATCTTTTTGGCCACGGTTCTCCGTTTGCCGTCCTTCAGTTCCACCACGTCCTGCATGGGCACGGAGACTTCCAGGATCTGATCGTGCAGCTTGCGGTTCTCGATGGTCTTCTCGATGTCCATCTTTACTTTGTTCTCATAACCTGAGTAGGTATGAACCACATACCAGTTTGCTTCTGCCATACAATCACCTTACCCTATAATCAGACAATGAAGCCGACCAGATATTTAACCACCATATCCAGCAAGCCCACAATCAGGCCGATGCAGATGGACAGCGTAATAACAGCCACCGTCTGCTTCCCTATGGTCTTCTTGTCCGGCCAGATGATCTTCTTGAATTCGGCTTTCAGCGTTTTCCACTTGCTGGTTTTCTTCTTTGCTTCTTCCATTGCAATCACTCTCTCTGATCCGGCTGATTATTTGGTTTCCTTATGCATCGTATGTCTCTTGCAGAACGGGCAGTACTTCTTCGTCTCCATTCTCTCAGGGTGCAGCTTCTTTTCTTTTGTCATGTTATAATTCCGCTGCTTGCACTCGGTACATGCCAAAGTAATTCTCGTGCGCATCGTGTACACCTCCAACTCACATTTGTTTTACATTGCTTTGTCTATTTTCAAGGCACAAAAAAAAGAACCTAGGCCCTTTTCATCGCTTCCTAAGCGTACCATAAGCCGGGCATTCCGTCAAGGGATTTTTGAAAATTTCCGCTTAAAATCCCTGATTTTCTCAGGAAAGTACGCCAGATGTATCCTCCGCTGTCCCAGCGTTTTCCTCCAGCACAGAGGTGCAATAAGCGCAGCGGACTGCCTTGGCCGGGATCTTGCTCAGGCAATAGGGGCAGATCTTGGTATCCGGCGCGGCGGGCTCCTCCTTCTTATGGCCCAGGGAGATCACCTTGTTGACCCCCTTCAGCAGCAGGAACAGTATAAACGCCATAATGACAAAGTTGACGACCGCAGCGACAAAGTTGGACGCAAAACCGGCGATATCCTGCAGACTGTAGGTGGCTGCCCCGGTGACCAGACTGATAATGGGATTGATAAAATTATCCGTCAGCGAAGTGACGATGCCGGAAAAAGCGCTGGCAATCAAAACGCCTACCGCCATATCCATCACGTTTCCCCGCAGGGCAAAAGCCTTGAACTCCTTTATGAACTTCTTCATTGTCTTCCTCCTCCCGTACACCATGTTCTCTCCCGGCTCTTTTTCCGTCCGGCTGTCAATGTCTTTTATTATAAGCGTTTTTTCCCCCTTCTTCAACCGCAAGTTTTCCGCAGAATGCTCTCATTCTATCTCTCTCGTCTTGTTTTTCTTATTTCGCTTTTCTTTTTTCATTCTTCTCATTTTATTTTTTATATGTCGCAGCATACCATTTTAAAAAATCGCCAAAAAGATTCTCTTCGGCTTCCGCTCTGGCTTCCGCCGCATCGTCGATCTGGTCATATCCGCCCAGATAATAGCATTTTCGCTTAAATACAATCTGAGCAACCCATTTATGACGTTTTTTATTATAGTAGACGCCCCGCACCCCGCTGGTATTGCTTTTATACATGACATCGGTCTGGAGCATCTCCACACAGGTGCCGCTTTCATAGTGCAGATTCTTTTGAGGCTGACGCAGGCAGCCGCAGCTTCTCGTCCAGCCGTTCTGAAGATGGGACTGACGCACATTCAGTTCTTTTCCGCAGTCGCATCTGCAATGCCAGAAGTGAAAGCCGTTCTCCCTGCAGGCATAAGACAGGACGGTCAGTGCGCCGAAGCGCTTTCCCACCCATTCTTTTAACGGCGGCCTCTTTCCGCAGCCGCAGCTTGTCACTCCGCCGCTTATCAGCTTATGCTTCGTCGTCTCGATTTCCTTCCCGCACTCGCACCGGCAGAGCCAAAGAGGATTCCCGTCCTTGGCTTTATTTCCGGACCGGCCTTCGACCACCAGTTTTCCAAAATGACAGCCCGTCAAATCTTTGACCCCATCATAAGGGGACCCCTCACAGCCGCAGCTAAAAATTACGCCCAGCTTCAGCCGGCGGCTCTCCACCAGTATTTCATTCCCGCATTCGCAGCGGCACCGCCATACAACCGCTTTTCGAATTCGTTTTTCTGTAGGCTCTATAACGGTTAACTTACCTATCCGCATACCTGAGAGATCTCTGTATTTCATCTCCATATCTCGCTTTCATCTTTTGCAATTTCATAAAAAGTACTCTCTCAAGACATAAAATTGCATAAGTGTATTGAGGCTCTATATCTTTGACATTTCATACTGCGGATTTTTCCGACGCAGGAGTTTTGTATCAACAATCTAAGCAAAAATAAAAGGATTTTCTTTGTAATATCTTATTCATTATTTTCTATCGTCTGTTTTCCTGCCAATGCTTCTTTCATTAACTTCAAGGTTTGTTCAGTATACTGACACATATATCCTGGCATATCTCCATAACTTCCTGTTTCCAACTTTGCACAGGCGGCACAAGTCTGACATACTTCTCTCATTGTGCAGGCATTACACTTTGGGCTTAATCTGATCGTGCCAAATTTTTCCACTATCCTTTTCCATGCAGCTATAAAACCAATATTAAATACTGCCTCTTCGGGTGAAGACAACATGACACAAGGACGCATCATTCCCTGCCAATTGATTACAAAGGAACTTCTTCCGGCGCGACATTTTACAGTAGGTGCAATATAATCTCCGGGAGCCGCCTCTCCCTGTTTTATGAAATTTCGAGCAAACGAAGAAAAGTTTTCATTCCCCTCTCTTTTCTCTATCAATTTAACCCGGGCGGCGGCTGCATCATCAGCTGTCAGCCTGGATCTATCATCAAACTTAGCTTCTCTTTCCCTGGAAGCGGGATACATATAAGTATCAAATTTCCATACAACGCCCATCCGCTCTACTATTGAGAATAAATCATCCAAGTCTTCTATATTTTCGGGAGTTATGCTTCCATTGATTTTTACATCTACATCTCGTTCTCGAAGCAACCTTATTGCCTTGATCGTCTTCTGAAAGCCTTCAGGATAATGGCATAGCTTCTGATAAGTACGATTATCTTTGCCGTATAACGTAATATTGATTCTGCGTGGAGTATGCTTTGCAAAAAAATCCGCCCACTCTTCATTGATCAGTGTTCCATTTGTATTGACCGTTAATATCATTCCCATCTTTTTTAAAGCTGTATAGGTCTCACGAAATCCTGGATATAGTAACGGTTCTCCTCCTGTTAGCAGTACAAAGAGCGTTCCGGCATCGCACATTTCTTTTCCAAGAGAAATCCATTCCTCTGTAGTTCTTAAACGTCCCTTTTGTCTCATTTCTTCCGGACCTAACCGCACAAAACACATATCACAGTTCATGTTACATAGAGGCGTTAATTCTAAGATGGCGTTGATTGGCGTATGATTGATAGTTGCTTTTTCACACAAAAAACGTTCTATATTTCCCTGGTATTCTATCGGGTCCATAGTTTCTCCTATTATTTTATTATCACAAAACGGATGACCAGCTCTGATCATCCGTCTGTAATCTTTGAAATATGTACTGTTCTGAGAACTTATGAAGCATTTGGATTCTTTTCCCACTCTGCATCTTCGACTTTACTAAAATGTGAACTACTGTGCTCCCAGCTAGATTGCCCCTGTTCCCAGTAATAAACAGGATAATACCTTCCGCTCCAAGATTCCTGCCACATGGCATTTGCAACTGGCCCATCGTCCGGCACTCCAGGAACTCCATAATGTGTTATACCGCATCCGGTTCCACTTGCAATAAATTCATCGCCCTCTTCAAACCATGAACCTCTCTGATATCCTGGCTCTCCATTAGTTTCATAATATCCTACACCAGATGGTACATTGCACCTTATATTGTAACATGCTGCTACATATTCATTCGGTGCAAACTGTTGAACCATAATTCTTGGTTCTTCCCATTTCTTTTTCATTTTAGGTATCCTCCCTCTCAATCTTCAACTATTAATTGCATTTTAAAAATTATTCGTTTGCTAAATTTATGAATGATTTGGATGATCATAATCAATATAGCTAATATTCAACTCACCATAATGATTGTATGTAGGTCCACCGCTATCACTATTCCAAGTTACTTTGTATGTTCCTGGATTCAACTCGTAACCCGAAATATTATAAATTGGTCGATTCCTTTGAATTTCCCCACCTATTGTTTCATATCCGCTTCCAGTACTTCCATTAAATGAAATCGGAGCAGAGTTTCCACATATTCCATGATCAAGGCCATCCTGAGGGATAGTTGGTCCACCCCATTGACCTCCGTCAATCATATAATTAAAATTTCGTGTTGGTGATGATCCATCACAGGAATATCTGTCATGACCAGGTATTGCACACTCGATAGTACCCACAACGCATGCCGCAACATACTCGTTCGGAGCAAATATCTGAACATCAATTCTGGGGTCTTCCCATATCTTTTTCATTATTACTCCACCTCCTCTATGATCTTATACTCTAAAGATTGCTTCACGAAATTTTCCACTGAATTTCGTATAATTTCTTCTGCCACATCATATTCCAGCAATCCACGCATCACCACGTCTTGTATCGTACTTGGTTTCTGAAAAGCATTCCATAAAAATGCCGCTGTTTCATTCGGTGCCATCAACGCATTAGAAAATACACTATCTACATTCACTGGAATAATGGCATATTCCCCGGCGATTTCTCTCAGTATGTATCCAGACCTGATTCGGTATTTTTTCTTTTCCTGTAGATAACTATCTTGATTGAGATATCTGGTCAGCTCGTCATCTGACAGTTTTGCAAGCTCGTTGCCGCTCAGTCCGCCCGGACTACAAACAAAATGGTACTCCGGTCCCTTATACTCTTTCACGCAACACCTTCTTCTCTCCTCTCAGATATCTCTTGTCAAGGGATATCAATCAAATAGTACACTTTATAACAGTTGAACTTACAGACCATATTATAAAGCAAGTCTCTCAGAAAGGCAAGTATTTTTCTCTCTTTTCCTGTAAATTATTTGTTTTTTGGACGCTAAAACACATCGAA
>CALWGV010000063.1 GCA_944380185.1 uncultured Lachnospiraceae bacterium | reverse complement strand
CCTATGTGTACTCCACCTGCGGCGGCCTGGATGTGGACACCAACATGAACCTGCTGAAAGAGGACGGCACCCCGATCGAGAACGTGTACGTGGTCGGCAACGATTCCCTGGGTGTGCTCAATGCTTCCGACAAGGCCTATGTGACCTACGGCGGCTGCGCACAGGGCTGGGCTCTGACTTCCGGACGGCTGGCCGGCGCCAATGCCGCAGCCAAGTATGCCGGCTGAACTGCAGAACGGCAAGATTAATCAAGATTAATATTGAGGGGCCTCGCATCGGAAACGGTGCGGGGTTCTTTTTTGTCGAAAACCGTATTTCCGTGAGAAAAAAGCTATGTATAGTTGTGTATAAAATCGGTGATGCTTAGAGAAGGAAAAATGGGAGAAATGACAGCAAAAATGGCAAAACCTTTGAAATAAGACAGCGATTGTGATATACTCAATTCAATACCAGACAGCAGCAGGAGGTAATGATAGAAATGCTGAATCCCAGATATGTGGAAATGACAAGTCATGAGAATATAATCCGGAAAATTTCGGCCTATGGCAAGGAGAGAGCGGCACAAATCGGCTATGAAAACGTGTTCGATTACAGCCTGGGCAATCCCAGCGTGCCGGTGCCCCCTTCGTTCAATGAGGCGATTATAGACATTCTGAGAACAAAGGACGACGTGACGGTCCATGGCTACAGCCCGATTCTGGGAATCAGCGAGGCCAGATGCGCTGTGGCAGAATCCCTGAATCGCCGGTTCGGAATGAATTATGAAGAGAGACATATTTTTATGGCTATCAGTGCAGCCGGTGCAGTGGCTCATGCTCTGCGGGCTGTGCTCAGCGAGCCGGGAGATGAGATTATTACTTTTGCTCCTTATTTTTCAGAGTATAAACCTTATGTGGAGGGTGCCGGCGGCCGTCTGGTGGTGGTGCCGGCGGATATTGATACCTTTCAGATTAATTTCGATGCGTTCCGCCGCCTGATGGGGCCTCAGGTCAAGGGAATCCTGATCAATACACCCAACAATCCCTCGGGTGTGGTCTATTCGGCGGAGACTCTTCAGACACTGGCCGGTATCTTGAAGGAAAAGCAGAGGGAATATGGCCATTCTGTCTATATTATCTCCGATGAGCCTTATCGTGAGCTGGTGTTTGGCGGAAAGCAGTCCCCCTATGTGGCTTCCTTTTACCCCAACACGTTCACCTGCTATTCCTTCAGCAAGTCCATGTCCGTGCCCGGTGAGCGCATCGGCTATGTGGCGGTCAATCCGGAATGTGAGGATGCGGCAAATGCCGTAGCCGTTTTTGGGCAGATTTCCCGGGAGATTGGGCATAATTGTCCTCCGTCGCTGATCCAGCTTGCCATTGCCCGCTGCATCGATGATACGGCGGATCTCTCGGTCTATGAGAAAAATAAGGAAATTTTGTACAATGAATTGACTCGGCTGGGCTTTTATTGCGTGGAGCCCGGTGGGACTTTCTATATGTTCCCCCGCTCACTGGAACCAGATGACGCCGCTTTCTGCGAGAGAGCGAGAAAGTATGATCTGCTTCTGGTGCCGGGGGGAGGCTTTGGCTGTCCGGGGCATTTCCGTATAGCGTACTGTGTGCCCACAGAAAAAGTAGAGCGCTCGCTTCCGGCTTTCCGCAGGCTGGCGGCAGAGTACCTGGGCTGACGGAAATCGGCGGTGTAAAAATCGCCTCATGCAGCTGTTTTAGGCGGCCGGGAAAATGGGGGAGAAGAGAAAAGGAGGAAGTATGCAAGACAAACCAGTCATAGTCATCGGGCACAGGAATCCGGACACGGATTCAATCTGTTCGGCTATCGCTTATGCCAACCTGAAGCAAAAGATTACGGGAAAGTCCTATGTGGCCAGGGCGGCCGGACATCCCAACGAGGAGACCCGCTATGTGCTGCAGCGCTTTGGGGTGGAGCAGCCGGAGTATCTGGCTACGGTGGAGCCTCTGGTGCGCGACGTGGAGCTGCAGCGCATCGAGGGAATACCGGCGGAATTGTCGCTGAAGGACGCCTGGAATCTGATGAAGGAGGGGGGAGTAGTGACTCTGCCCATCCTGCAGGAGCAGAAACTGGAGGGATTGATTACCATCGGTGACATTGCCCGTTCTTATATGGAGGAGCACGACAGCGGTACCATATCGACGGCTAACACGCCTTACAGGAATATTCTGGGAACTCTGGACGGCACCATGGTAGTGGGAGATGAGGACGCTTATTTTGACCGGGGAAAGGTGGTCATTGCGGCAGCCAACCCGGATGTGATGGAGGAATACATAGATGAGCATGACATGGTGATTTTGGGAAATCGCTATGAATCTCAGCTGTGTGCCATCGAGATGAAAGCGGGGTGCATCGTGGTCTGCTTGGGCTCACCGGTATCCCGTACCATACAAAAGCTGGCCAAACAGGCGGGCTGTACGATTATCTGCACCCCTTACGATACGTATACGGTGGCGCGGCTGATCAACCAGAGCATTCCCGTCCGCTATTTCATGAAAAAGGATCAGCTGATTACATTTCACCTGGACGATTATGTGGAGGAGATCCGCACGGTGATGGCCAAGAAGCGCCACCGCAATTTCCCGATTCTGGACAAGAAGGGTAATTATGTGGGGATGATCGGACGGAGAAATCTCCTGGATATGCAGCGCAAACAGGTGATTTTAGTGGATCACAATGAAAAAAATCAGGCGGTTACCGGTATAGAGACGGCGGATATTCTGGAGATTATCGACCATCATCGTCTGGGCAGCATCGAGACGATGAATCCGGTCTTCTTCCGCAACCAGCCTCTGGGCTGTACGGCCACCATCGTCTATCAGATGTACCGGGAAAATCAGGTGGACATTGATGTTACCACGGCCTCTCTGCTGCTGAGCGCTATCTTATCGGATACGCTGATGTTTCGCTCTCCCACGTGTACGGCAGTAGACCGGCAGGCGGCGGAAGAGCTGTCGCAGATCGCCGGTGTGGAGGTAGAAGAGCTGGCGGAGAGTATGTTCCGTGCCGGCAGCGACCTGTCTCAGAAGACGGAAGAGGAAATTTTTTATCAGGACTATAAACGTTTTACTGCCCAGGATCTTTCTCTGGGTGTGGGACAGGTCAGCTCCATGAGCAATGAGGAGCTGCAAAAGCTCAAAAACCGGCTTCTGCCCTATATGGAGAGAAGTCTAAAGACGAGCGGCTCCAGCATTCTTTTGTTTATGCTGACCAATATTGCCGATGAATCTACAGATCTTCTGTTTGTGGGAGCAGGCGCCAGTGAGATTGTGGAGGAGGCTTTCGGCGTCAAGCCTGAACCGCACAGCGTCTACCTGCCGGGCGTGGTTTCCCGCAAAAAACAGATGATCCCGTCGATCTTACGGGGGATTCAGAAGATCAACGAATAAAAGGAAGTGTGATCATGGAAGAGAGCGATGGTTTCCGGTTCATCTGGGTAGTATGCTGCTGCGGGGTGGCTTTTCTGCGCCTTGGCACATGTTTGCTTTCCGGCTTTTCCGGCAGGTTCCTTCCTTTGGCGAGGATTAGGACCGCAAGCATCGATAGGGCGGCAGAGCGCAGAGATCTGATTCTTTTGTGCCTGGCTCTTTCCATGACGGTGATTGCGGACTATAATATGGTGCTTCATCGCAACAATATTCAGGGGCTGTACTGTTTTCTGGCAGTACAGCTTCTGTATTTTATCCGAATGGGGCGCGGGCTGAGGGCCTTGGCGGCGCAGATCCTGGCCGCCGGCGGCCTCATTGCCGCCGTCCTTTTGCGGGATATTGCCCCGGGGAAGATCGGAGTGCTGGCAATATTGTATTTTACGCTTTTTGCGGGCAATCTTTTCTGGGAAATATTCGGGCGGAGAGGCAGAGACAGGGTTTTTCTGGCAGGGCTTGCGCTGTTTTTCTTATGTGACATTCATGTGGGACTTATGAATCTGGGGGCTTTTGTAGAGCTGCCGGGCGTGTATTGGCGTTTAGTACAGCCCTACAGCCAGAGGGCGCTGTGGTTTTTCTATCTGCCCTCCCAGGCCCTGATTTCCATGAGCAGCTGTCATGTTCATGACGGCCGGCATGTCTGTCAATCCCATTTTCATGAGCATGGGTAAACGCCATGACAGGATCGCATAGGATATTTTTTAAGGGTCCGGCATGTTTTGTCACCATGCCGGACCCTTTTGCTTGAGAATCTTTTTCTCTGCCATAGCGGGCAAAATTTCTTTCAGCCTGCTGTTATTTTATTCGTCTACTTTTACGCGGCTGTTGAATTTATCCAGAGCCAGGGCGATCACAATGCCCGCCAGGATGCAGATCACATTGACGATGCAGGCCGAGGGCTCGGTAAAGCTTTCGAAGGGGATAATCATAACGGTAGCTGCGATCACGATGCCGATAATGCCGTGAAAAGCGATGGAGTAGTGGTGATCGAAGAGGGCATTGATAGCCTTGGCCAGGCAGATAACGGTCACCAGAGCGCCGATGCCGGCAGGAATGAGGACACTCATATTAAAATGGCCGATGCCGTCCACAAAGGGAGTATAAAGCCCCAGGGGCATCAGCAGAGTGGAAAAGCTCATGCCGGGGGCGATAACGCTCAAGGCCAGGCAGAATCCGCAGAACAGATACCAGGCGAAGTTAGGGGTGACAACCAGGGAGGTCATCTGCAGGCCGATGAGGATAGCAAAAATCACGCACATGCAGACGATCAGGGAGACAAAGGAGGCTTTGCTTCGTCCCTGCTCGCCGGCTTCGCGAAACAGGGAGGGGAGCATTCCGGTGATCAGGCCGATGAAGAGGCAGACCGAAGGATCCGGATACTTCTCCAGGAAAAAAGCCAGGATATTGGCTACGCCCAGAAAGCCAACAGCCATACCGATGATAACCGGAATCAGTCTCGGTACATGGGTCTTAAAGTTGGCGATGGGATTAGATAAAAGTTCCATGACGGGCTTATAAATGCCGAAGACGACGCAGAGAACGCCTCCGGAAATGCCGGGCAGCACAGCACCCAGTCCGATTAAAGCGCCCTGGACAATCTGATAAATCAGTTTTAAAGGGGAAATTTTCGTATTCTGTTTTACATCCATTTGATGCAGTATCCTTTCTTGCACATTTCATTTTCCATTTCACTTTCCGCAATGCAGACATTGCCTGGGCGGAAAGAGCTCAGCGGCTATTATACTATCATTCCCCCTGGTTTTCAAGCAGAAGTGCGAATTGACATATTAATTTAAGGATTGGGGAGAGAACCTTTGGTTTTGAAATAAGAGCAAAAATATCCTATATTCCCAAAAAATTTGGGAATAAATCATTTAATATGTACAATAAATGCTGATGCGGTAAAATGAAAGAGAAAATAGGGGATTCATGTATAGGACGAACAGGGAAAGAGAACAGGGGAAATATGACAGTAATATGGCGGTAGACTACAAGAGCTTTGATTTTCAGATCTATGAATATTTGATCCGTCTGGACCAGCTTTTGGCGCAGGCAAAGGGGCTGCCGGAGGCGGAAGGCTGGAGGAAGAGGATCGAGGAGGAGAGGGAGAGGATACGCACCAGAAGGTTCCGGGTGGCGGTGGTGGGAGAATTCCGCAAGGGAAAGACCAG
>CALWGV010000062.1 GCA_944380185.1 uncultured Lachnospiraceae bacterium | reverse complement strand
GTATTGATAGTTTCCCAGTCATCTCCAACAAGCTCTAATACAGAAATCTTAAGAGCAGAAGCAATTTTTTGTAATGTTTCAACTTTAGGCACACGATCTCCAGATTCATATTTCCTGATAGAAATTGCAGATATCCCTGCAATACTGGCTAATTCATTTTGGGTGAGACCATTTTTCATCCTATATAATTTTATTCGACTTCCAACAATCATCTTAATTCTCTCCAAAAAAGTATTGACATCAAAAGAATTATAGATTAGAATCTAAATACATTCAAGCGATACAAAACGAAATATTTGTATCTATAATATGTATCTATGTGGAGGTGATTACTTGAAAGCGGATATCAAGAAACTCAAGCTTTGCATGGCTAATCAATGTATGAACACTGAGGATTTATGTGAAGCAACTAAGATGCCAAGGCCAACTGTTAATAATGTTATACGCGGCCGTTCTGTCCGGCCAGCAACAATTGGACGTATAGCTAAGGCTCTTGGCGTGGATGTCAAAGAAATTTTGTCAGAGGAGGATTAAAACATGAACAAGTGGATCAAGAACAGAATCAAGGAACTGACAGAAGAGAGACGGGCTGACTTGGCCGAGTATTTTGACGAGCATGAATGGGCTGGCGACTTTGGAGAGGCAGAGGAAGAACGGCTGTCGCTTTATTATGGTGAAGAGTACATACCGCCTAAAATCGAGGCTCTAATGTACGAGGATAATTGGGACGAGGATTTTGTAAAGGCATTACAGGATATAGCCTTTGAGTATTATATGCCGGTACTATGGAAATCCTGGGTCTGGGACGAGATTGAAGCAAAATATCCGAAATACTATTGGGAAATTAAAGCTTTCTTTGAACCATTCATCCAGGAGTATGACGAGGCTTTCCAAGAGGCCCATGATAACGCACTCGAAGGATACATTACATATAACCTGGAGCGGGAGGCCGAGTGCATCCAAGAGCAGGCGGAGGAAGAATATGCAGAAGATGATTGCGATACCGGAAGAGCGATATGAAAAAATGTTGGAAAGCTACAATCAAGCTATACAGGAAATCGAAGAACTAAAGAAAGCCCTTGAAGAAGCTGCAACTTCTAAAAGGGCAAAGCAGTAACCTGGCACACCATATTCAAGCCGGATACTGTCTTGATTATAGGCGATATCCGGCCAGAAATCAAGAAAGGAAAATAACGTATGATATTATTTGCAGATGAAAAAAGAGATACCATTGATGCCGATTTTTGCCTGATTGCGAAAGGAGACTCCATGATCGGCGCAAGAATCATGGACGGAGACATAGTCTTTATCAAGCAGGCCGCATATGAAAATGGAGATATCGTAGCCGTCGGCAAAGATGAAGAAGCAATCCTTAGAAGATATTATAAGGACAACGACTCTGGTATTGTAACGTTGCTTGCCGAGAATCCAGCATATGCTCCGATGGTCTATGATAAATTAGAAGTTAAAAATCTTCTATTTCTCGGAAAGGCAGTAGCAATACAAAGTAAATTGTAAAATTGCAGGGATGTAAAGGAAGATAGGCTATGAGATACCGCATTGACTATGCTGATGGGCGTTGTAGTTGCTTTGTCAATAGCAGTAAAGATTTGATAGACTGGCTGAAAACGCCGAAGGAGGAACAGATCGAGGACATCCGCAAGCTATATAAAAGCGGATGCAGTGATTCGGTATTGGAGAAATATCGAAAATATATTTGAAAATAAAAGGATGGTAAAATTCATGGAAGAAGAAAGAAAAAATGTATCGTTAGCAACTGAAATGATTAACGATATGCAGGGTGAAATTGACAACATTCTGCTGGAAGGTGAATCCATACGAGAGGATTTGGATCGGGCAAAATTTACGCTTAATGAACTTTTGGGAATTGTAATGAATAAGCCTCAAAGCGAAAAAGAAGCCCGGCAATTTATCAATAACCAAGAGCGGATGTATATGCTTACGGATATGGCTTACGACTATTTATCAAGGATTAGCAATGACATGACAAACTTGAACATCCGGATTAATCGGAACAAAGCAAAATCGCGGGGAATCTAAGGCTAACTATGATGATTCAATAAAACAACAATCACCATATTTTTAATGAATGAAAGGGGAAACCCATTTTTATCCCTAAATCATTGGGTTTCCCCTGTTAATGTATTTACCTATATTATACAGAAAGGTAGATGCAGAATCAATGAAAAATGAGCAGTTAGTTGAGGAGATCAAGAACGGTTATCATGTAACGGAAAACATGCAGATTCTTTATGAAAATAATCTTCCTCTGATCAAGAGATTTATAAAACCCTACACATTTTGCGAATCGGAAGAAGATTTATTGCAGGAGGCGTTTTTTGCTTTATGGAAGGCCGTTCAGCATTACAATTCTTCTGCTGATGTATTATTCATGACTTATGCTGAACATTGGGTAAAGCAGCATATAGGGCGTTATGTTAAAACTTGCTGCACTACTCTCAAAATTCCACAGAAACAACGGAAAGAGATATCACGCTACAGAAAAACGGTGGAAGAACTTCAGCAGGAGTACGGACGCCTCCTCACAGATGGGGAAGTGTCCGAACGACTAGAACTGCCTTTGTCCGAAATCCGGGACATAAAAATAGCAATGCATGGAGTCGCAGCTCTGGATGCTCCATTAAAAACAGATGAAGAAATGTGTTTATCAGACACATTAAAAGCCGATTACAGCCTGGAAAACGATGTGATTGATAAAATATCCGATGAACGCATCAAAAATGAATTATGGGCGATTGTAGAGCGTTACACAGATAAAGAACAGGGACGTGTACTTGAGGACTATTATAGAAACAATAAGACAATGCCGCAGATCAGTGGGGAAACTGGTTACAGTATAAACCAGGTGAGAAAATACAAAACAGAGGGACTGCACAGGCTGCGTATCGGCGAAGCAAGGAAGGAACTCGAAGAGAAATTCGAAATTATAAGTGCTTTGGTTTATAGGACTGGACTTACTCGATTTAAAGAGCGTGGCTCTGCAGTGGAATATATGGCAATCCGCAAGATGGATTTGGAGCAGCGTATAAAAGGGATTAGGCCTTGACTTGTTCGGAATGATTTCTGCGCCAGATAGAGAGGTGAAATATATGTCAGAAAAGAGAAGAGATAATAAGGGGAGGAATCTTCGAACCGGAGAATATTACGATAGCAAAAATAAGCGTTATATATACCAGAAAATGATTGATGGGGAGCGGGTTTCGATCACGGCTCAAAGCCTGGTAGAACTCCGCCGGCAAGAAAATGAGTTGCTATGCCGAATAGACAAAGGGGGCAGCCTGAAAAACAGAAATTCCAGGATGCCATTGAATGAGTATTTTGATTTTTGGTTGGAGACATTTGCAAAAAGCGGTCGGAAAGCCACTACCTGCATCAATTATAAATCGTATTATAACGCTCATATTAGGAATGGTATCGGCAGGAAACCAATTGCAAAAATAACGAAGGTGGATTGCCAGAGAATTATAAATGATTTGGCAGATAAAGGGAAAGCGCATTCCACATTGACAAATCTAAAAAGCTGTTTGAACCTGGTCTTTGAGTGTGCCTTGGATGACGAGATAATTCTTAAGAATCCAATTAAAAATATTAAGCTGCCGCAGACAGGAGCTAAAAAACGTGGAGCCATAAAGGAGCAGCATATCCGGATATTCATGGATTATGTAAGAACCAATCCTCAATATTCCTATGCCTATCCGGCCTTCGTAGTTTTATTTAATATGGGGGTGAGAATTGGTGAAATGGCTGCCTTAACTTGGAATGATGTGGATTTCAAGAAAAATGTTGTTGTCGTTAATAAGACAGTGAACCGATACAGAAAAGCAGATTATGGGTTTACCGTTGCAGTTGCTTCTCCTAAAAGTGAAACTTCTGATCGGACGATACCTATGAACAGCGTGGTCAGAATGGCCCTTTTGGAACTAAGAATGTATAGCGCAGTTTCCGATATGCGCCTCCCCTATGTGGATGATGCAGGACGCATCCAGAGCTATGTATCCGGGTTTATCTTTTTGAATTCGATCGGAAACATATGGACGGAACCCTCTTTTCTGGCCCTGATAAAAAGGATTATAAAAAATCTGAACAAAGAGGCTGAAAAAAACCAAACGGAGCAGATTGAAGATTTTTGTCCGCATATGGCCCGGCACACTTATACGAGTCTGGCCTATTCGGCAGGGGCAGATATAAAAGCGGTCAGCGAGATTCTCGGACACGCTTCAACTTCTGTAACGCTGGATACTTACACGCATCTGACGGAAGAGAAAAAGAAGCAGCAGGAGGCGGTAATGCAGGCGGTGAAAATCTCATAATTTCTGATGCAATTTTGTTGCAAATTTGAAAAACAAGACGGCATAAGACGACACAAGACGCAAGGTTTATCCGGCGAAAAACTGTGATTATATCAAAGGATGAAACAAGACGACACAAGACGAACGTAAGTTCGTCAAGAAAAAACACTTGACAGCCTGCGGCTTTTCCTGTATGATAGCCAAGGTGAATGAAATGGAGAAGATCGTCAGACAGACACTTTTGTATGATTTCTACGGAGAACTGCTCAACAGCCATCAGCGCAAGCTATATGAGGATGCGGTGTTCGGGGACCTTTCCCTCAGCGAAATCGCCGAAGAGGAAGGGATCAGCCGCCAGGGAGTGCATGACCTGATCCGGCGCTGCGATCGGCTGATGGAGGAGTATGAAGATAAGCTGCATCTGATCCGCAAATTTTCCGAGACCAAAGAACAGGTGGAGGAGATTCGACGCCTGGCCTTGGGCGGGGAAGAGACAAGCTTCACCGAGATTGTGCAGCTCTGTGATCAGATTCTGCAGACACTCTAGCCGGCTGGCAGGGAAAGGAGACTGACCGATGGCATTTGAAAGCCTATCCGATAAACTTCAGAATATATTTAAAAACCTGCGCGGCAAGGGACGGTTAAGCGAGGCCGATGTTAAGGCGGCGCTCAAAGAGGTGCGGATGGCCCTTTTGGAGGCCGATGTCAATTTTAAAGTTGTCAAGCAGTTCGTCAAAGCCGTGGAGGAGAGAGCTGTCGGCCAGGAAGTGATGAACAGTCTGACGCCCGGCCAGATGGTGATCAAGATCGTCAACGAGGAGCTGGTGCGCCTGATGGGCGGCCAGGCAGTGGAGCTTTCCCTGCGGCCTGCGTCGGAGATCACGGTTATCATGATGGTAGGTCTTCAGGGTGCAGGCAAGACGACGACCACAGCTAAGCTGGCCGGAAAACTCAAGTCCGCAGGACGCAGGCCGCTCTTAGCCGCCTGTGACGTCTATCGCCCGGCCGCTATCGACCAGCTGAAGAAAAACGGCGAGAAGCAGGGAGTTCCGGTGTTTTCCATGGGGGCTAAGCACAGTCCGGTGAATATCGCCAAGGCAGCTTTGGAGCATGCGGCGGCCAATCATAACAATGTGGTTATCCTGGATACCGCCGGCCGTCTGCATATTGACGAGGATATGATGGCAGAGCTCAAAGCCATCAAGGAGGCGGTGACCGTCCATCAGACCATCCTGGTGGTGGATGCGATGACCGGTCAGGATGCGGTAAATGCGGCGAGCGCCTTTGATGAGAAGGTTGGTATAGACGGCGTGATTCTGACAAAGCTGGACGGCGACACCAGAGGCGGTGTTGCTCTGTCTATCCGCTATGTCACGGGCAAGCCGATTTTCTATGCCGGCATGGGAGAAAAGCTCTCCGATCTGGAACTGTTTTATCCGGACCGCATGGCATCCCGCATTCTGGGCATGGGCGATATTCTGACGCTGATCGAAAAGGCTGAGGCCGAATTCGATGAGGAGAAGGGAGCAGAGCTCACCAGGAAGATGAAGAAGAACGAGTTCGACTTCAATGATTTCCTGGACTCCATGCAGCAGATGAAAAAGCTGGGCGGCATCGGCGATGTGATCAATATGATCCCCGGTTTAAACCGCAAGATGAAGGGTCAGGAGGTAGATGATAAGCCGCTGAAGAAGACGGAGGCGATCATTCTTTCCATGACTCCCGGTGAACGGCGCAACCCCAAGCTTATTAATCCGTCCCGCAAGATTCGGATCGCCAAAGGCGCCGGCGTGCAGGTGCAGGACGTAAACCGCCTGCTCAAGCAGTTTGATCAGATGAAGCAGATGATGAAGCAGATGACAGGTAAAAGAGGTAAAAGAGGCGGCTTCGGCTTTCCCTTTTAAATAAATATCAATATCGATAGATTCCAAGGAGGTGAAAATACAATGGCAGTAAAGATGAGACTGAGAAGAATGGGCCAGAAGAAGGCTCCGTTCTATCGTATCGTTGTGGCGGATTCCCGTTCCCCCAGAGATGGCAGATTCATCGAGGAGGTGGGTTATTACGATCCTACCAAGGATCCCAGCGTGATCAAGATCAACGAGGAGCTGGCCAAGAAGTGGCTTGCCACCGGCGCACAGCCCACCGAGACTGTGGCCAAGCTTCTGAAGATCGCCGGCATCGAGAAATAATCTGCGGAGGTGGATCTTATGAAGGAACTGGTGGAAGTAATTGCAAAATCACTGGTTGACGATCCGGACGCAGTGGTGGTGACGGAAAAAGAAAATGAGAAAGAAATTGTCGTGGAGTTAAGCGTTGCGCCCTCCGATATGGGTAAGGTAATTGGAAAGCAGGGACGTATTGCGAAAGCGATTCGCTCTGTGGTCAAAGCGGCTGCATCCAAGGACGACAAAAAAGTGGTTTTGGAAATTCAGTAAATGGTTTCCCGGAGGCTGCCCCGTCAGAACGAGACGTTCAGGGGCGGCCTTCTGTCTGTTTCGGAGGAGAGAATTATGGAAGACTTATTGCGAGTGGGAGTCATAGCTTCCACCCATGGCATCCGCGGCGAGGTAAAGGTCTATCCCACCACGGATTCACTGGAACGGTTCCTTGAACTGGACGATGTGATCTTAGTGACTCCCCGGGGAGAGCGGCTGGCTCTTCGCGTGGAGGGGGTCAAGTTTTTCAAACAGTTTGCCATCCTGAAATTTGAGGGCATCGACCGCATCGAGGACATACAGGCCTGTAAGGGCGGAGATCTGATGGTGACCAGGGAGAATGCTCAGCCCCTGTCTGAGGGAGAGTATTATATCGGGGATCTGATCGGCATGCAGGTGGTCAGCGATGAGGGACAGGCCCTGGGGACACTGGTCGATGTGCTGGAGACCGGGGCCAACGATGTATATGTGGTAAAACGGCCTGACGGACGGGAGCTTTTGCTGCCGGTCATCGACGCGTGCATTCTGGATGTGGATTTGGATAAGGCTCTTGTCACCGCACATGTGATGGAGGGACTGCTGGATCTATGAAATACTATGTGCTGACATTGTTCCCCGAGATGATTGAACAGGGCCTGGGGGTCAGTATCCTGGGCCGGGCTCAGGCACAGGGAGCCATAGAGCTCAAGGCCATAAATATCCGTGATTTTTCTGAGAATAAGCACGGACATGTGGATGACTATCCCTATGGGGGCGGCGCCGGTATGGTAATGCAGCCCGGACCGGTGTACCGGGCATGCAGGGCTGTGGAGACGGAGATCGGTCATCGGCCCCGTGTGCTCTACATGACTCCCCAGGGCAGAGTTTTCGACCAGCGGTTCGCCGAAGAGCTGGCCGCAGAAGAGGAGCTGGTATTCCTCTGCGGTCATTACGAGGGGATCGATGAGAGGATTCTGGAGATGGAGGTCACGGATTACGTATCGGCCGGGGATTATGTGCTGACGGGAGGGGAACTGCCGGCGATGATGATGATCGACTGCATTTCCCGATTGGTACCGGGGGTTTTGAGCAATACGCAGTCGGCCGAGGAGGAATCCTTCTCCGGCAATCTCCTGGAATATCCGCAGTACACCAGGCCTGAGGAGTTTATGGGAAAGCGCGTGCCGGAAGTATTGCTTTCCGGCCACCATGCCAATATTGAAAAATGGCGCAGAGAGCAGTCCATACGGAGAACCTTCGAGAGACGGCCGGATCTGCTGGCCAAGGCAGAGCTGACGGAAAAAGAAAAAAAGTATGTGGAACGGCTGAAAACAGAGGAGGTTTCGCCGTGATCCGCAGCGACAAATAGATACACAATTTACGATGATTATACAAAGAAGTGTTGCAGAATAGTCTGGGACACTTCTTTTTTTATGGCCTGCTGCAAGATGAAAGATTGCAACAATTATATCTGGAAAACAATGTTTATGGATAATAAGGGAAATATTATCATACAAAAAAGTAATATTTCCAAGAACCCAATTAATCAAAAACAATAGAACCGGTAAAAAGCACGCATTTAGTTTCTTTTTTTTGGAGAAAGTTTTCAAAAATTCCACAATTATCTTGACACGACGTTTATTCGAGTGATATTATAAAATCATGTTTTTAAGGTGCGTTAATGAGATAAAGGGATAAAAAGGTAAAAGAGTATAAAAGTAAAATAGCAGAAAAATGAAATAGCAAATTGACAGAACAGTAAAAAGATAAATTGCTTCCACAGCTAAATGCGGAAGAATTTATAAAAAAGGACTCTTGGAGACTACGAAGTTGAGACGAAAAATCCAAGGGCCTAGAAAACAAGGAGGAAATGTATGAAAGGAAAAAGCATCAAACGTCTGCTTTCCATCGTGATGGCTTTCGCTATGCTGATTGCATTTGCCGGTCCGGCCAGTGCAGCAGAACTCAGCGAAGAGACAACGCCGATCACGATCGAGAAGGTGGACAACAGCGCTGTATCCAACCCGCTTTCCGAAAATCGGGAAGTGCCGGAAGAGACATCTGAAGTAGAACCGATCTATGCCGATACTGACATGGTGCGTGTTTCTATCATCCTGGAGGACCCGTCCACCATCGAGGCCGGCTATTCCACTGCAGATATCGCTTCCAACCGCTCCGCCATGGCGTACCGCGCCGGGCTGGAGAGTGAACAGCAGTCGGTGACCAGTGAAATCGAAGATGTCACTGGTGACAGCCTGGATGTGGTCTGGAATCTGACTCTGGCTGCAAACATTATTTCTGCTAATGTGGAATACGGTCAGATCGAAGAGATCAAAGAGACTCCCGGCGTGGCTGACGTGCTGCTTGAGACCTACTATGAGCCCGCTGTTGTGGATGTGGATCCTGTGGCAGACCCCACTATGTCCACCTCTTCTTCCATGATCGGCAGTTCCGCTGCTTACTTGGAGGGATACACCGGTGCAGGTAGTCGTATTGCTATCATTGATACCGGTACAGATACGGATCATCAGTCCTTTGACGCAGGCGCATATGAGTATGCTCTGAGCCAGTTGGCTGAGGAAGCCGGCATGAGCTATGAAGATTATGTAGCCAGCCTGGATTTGCTGGATGCTAATGAGATAGCCTCCGTAGCCAGCGAGCTGAACGCCACGGTTGATCCGGAGACAGCGTATCTTACCTCCAAGCTCCCTTACGCTTATAACTATGTGGATGGAGATTACGATATCACCCATGATAACGATTCGCAGGGCGAGCACGGCTCTCATGTAGCTGGCATTGCCACGGCAAACTCCTACATCCCCGATGGCGAGGGCGGATATGAGAGCGCGCTGGACAGCGTGTATGTGCAGGGCGTGGCTCCTGAAGCTCAGCTTATTACCATGAAGGTATTTGGCAAGGGCGGCGGCGCTTACGATTCGGATTATATGGCTGCCATCGAGGATGCCATTGTACTGGGCGCCGATGCCGTGAACCTGTCCCTGGGTTCTGCCAGTGCCGGTATGACCTACAGCGCTACCGCTGAATATCAGAGCATCATGGAGAACCTGACAAACACTGATACAGTGGTTACCATGTCCGCCGGTAATGCCGGCGCCTGGGCTGATTCCGCTGTTGGCGGATCTCTGTATTCCGATGAGGTGAATTTTGACACCGTCGGATCTCCCGGATCCTTTACCAATTCTCTGTCTGTAGCTTCTGCGGACAACACCGGAGCCACCGGCAACTATGTGTCGGTCGATGGAGAGAATATTGTCTACACGGAGACTACCGGTTATGCGAACCAGCCGATGACTACTCTTGTGGGCGAACAGAGCTATGTCCTGTTCGATATTGACAGGGCCGGTCAGGAGGCGATAGATTTTGCTGCATATGCAGATGCTCTGACCGGAAAGATTGTCGTCTGCTATCGCGGTACTTCTTCTTTCTATGAGAAGGGCAATGCTGCTGTCGCAAACGGTGCGATCGGTGTTATGGTTGCCAATAATACGACCGGAACAATTAACATGGATCTGACCGGTTATAATGGTCCTGCCCCCTGCGTGTCCATCACCCAGGCTGCCGGCGAGACGCTTAAAAATGCTGCCGAGGCTGTGACGGACGCTGAGGGCAATGTGCTTTACTATGTAGGAACTATGACAGTGTCCGATACCATTGGCACGGCTAATGATCCCGATGCCGATGTGACCATGAGCGATTTCTCCAGCTGGGGCGTACCTGGAAGCCTGGAGTTAAAGCCTGAGATCACTGCTCCTGGCGGAAACATCTATTCCGTGAATGGTCTGCCGGCAGACGGCACTGCCTATGAGCAGATGTCCGGTACCTCCATGGCCGCTCCTCAGGTGGCTGGTATGGCAGCTCTGGTGGCCCAGTACATTCAGGAAAATGATCTGGAAGACCAGACTGGTCTGTCGAACCGTCAGCTGACGAACAGCCTGCTGATGTCTACCGCTGTTCCGCTGTATGAGCCCGGCAGCTCGAATTACTATTCGATACTGAATCAAGGCGCAGGTCTGGCCAATGTGGGTGATGCCGTTAAGGCCAGCAGCTATATTATGATGGGGGCTAATGCCACCGACTCCTACGCCGACGGCAAGGTGAAAGCAGAGCTGGGCGATGATCCGGAAAAGGCTGGTACTTACAGCTTCTCCTTCACCATCAATAATCTGAACGGCGAGGAAGAGCTTTATGCATTGTCTGCTGATCTGTTCACCCAGGCTGTATCTACCGGTGAGGATGGATTTGATTATCTGAGCGATTCCACCACCAATCTGGCTTTCGGTGCTTCCTGGACTGTAGATGGTCAGCCGGTTGATCTCACTGGCGCAGAGAAATCCCTCAATGGCATGGATTTCAATGACGACGGCCAGGTGAATGCTGGTGACGGCCAGGCTCTGCTGGATTATGCTACCGGCGCGAGAGACAGCATCGCTAATGAGGGGTTGGCTGATCTGAATGAGGATGGATTGGTTAATTCTTATGATGCCTACCTGTTCTTCAAGACGGCCAGCACGGGTTATGTCAGTGTTCCGGCCGATGGTTCTGTGACCATCAGCGTCACATTGTCTCTGACCGATGAGCAGAAAGCGGCCTTGGCTGAGTCCAATCCCGCTGGCGCTTACATTGAAGGTTTTGTTTATGCAACAGCGGCGACCAGTGAGGAAGGCGTACTGGGAACGTCCCATTCCATCCCTGTGCTGGGTTACTATGGCAGCTGGACGGATCCCTCCATGTATGATGTGGGAACCTGGACTTACAACTCCAATGCTGAAGCGGTAGAGGCGGATGTACGGCCGTCTCATCTTGGCAGCAGCTACAGCAACTATGTGACGATCAACTATACGGGAGTCAGCGGCGCATATTACTTTGGCGGCAATCCCATGTATGCAGAAGCATATGATGAGACCCGCAATGCAATGAATGCCGATGATACTCTTAATGCAGCCTACTATGCGTTGATTCGCAATGCAGCAGGCGGTAAATTGACAATCACCAATACGACCACTGGTGAGGTCGAGCTGGAGCAGGAGATCGGACAGTCTTATGGGGCTTATTTCCATGAGAATGCTGGCGCCTGGTATAATACTTCCGCTAATCGTTCCCTGGGATTCTCCCCTGCCGGTGCTGAGGGCGATCAGTATGTCCTGAGCCTGACGATGGCTCCGGAATACTATCTGACTGCCGATGGCACGATTGACTATGAGGCTATAGGCGAGGGAGCTACCTTGTCCATTCCGTTTACCATTGACAATACTGCCCCTGAGGTGGAAGAGTTCAGCAGCAGCAATATATTTGTGGGCGATGAGGGACTGACTTTCACCGTTCAGGAGAATCAGTACATTGCCGGTGCGGCTCTGTATGATTCTACAGGCAGTGAGGTCTTCTGGGATGCCCCCGGTGAACAGACTGAAGTCGGCGAGGAGCAGACCTTTACTATCGGAACCGATACGCTGGAAGACGGTATTTATCTGCTTCAGATCTGTGACTACGCTAACAATGCTGCTACTTACCGTATGTTTGTAGGCATTGAGGCAGCTACTGAGGTTACGGATATCACTCTGTCCAATGATACACTGACAATGATGAAGGGAACTACGGCTCTTTTGACAGCTACAGTTGCACCGGAAAACATTATTGACAACAGTGTAACGTGGGAGACGAGCGATGATACCGTCGCTACAGTTGATGAGAACGGTGTTGTCACGGCTGTGGATGTGGGTGAGTGCACTATTACGGCTACTTCTGTTCAGGATCCCGAGATGTCTGCTACCTGCACGGTGATAGTCGAAGTGCCTACTGTGACACTGACAGGCGCTCTGCAGGATGCAGATGGCAATCCTCATCTGTTTACCTGGAATATGGAGACGGATAATACTTGGACCGCCGGTGCAGCTCTTGACAATGATATTAACAGTGTTGCACAGGATATGCTGTACGGCGATGTATATCAGCAGAATACTGCCGGATATATGTATAGGATTGATCCTGTAACGGGAGAGACTCTGGACACCTCCGCTGCGGCTGTGGCGTATGGAGCGCCGATGCAGGATTTAGCCATTGCTTCCGTGAGCGGTACGGCTTTTGGTGTATATGGCAGCTATCTGCTGTATTCCGATGATCCCATGGCAAATACCTTTAATATGGGCTGGAGTATGGGAATTTATATGCTGTTCTATTCGGGCGGCAGCAAGTTTGTCGCAGCAACGTGGGGCGGCCTTGATATCACCGATGAAGGTCAGTATGTGGATGTGATTTATGCTCTGGATGATGCCGGTACGCTGTGGGTGTTCGAGTATGATGGCGGCGATTCTATCAACTTTGGCTACATCTCTACCGATTTGGATCTGGCATTCCCGACCTATGGCGGTACGCAGTTCTGTTCGATGGTTTGGGAGCCGGATACGGATGCATTCTATCTGTCCTACTTTACTGGCAGCACTAACGAGATCTATATGCTGGAGTATAATACCAGCACGAGGACCTTTGAGGCTACGCTCCTTGGCAATGTAGGCGATGACGTATGGCCGGCTGCTCTGATCAGTGCTGAGAATAACGGTAGCGCGGGCAATACGTCCACAGATATCACAGGTTATGTTTCCACGATCGCGGATGCAGTTGATACAGTAGCTACCGTCAAGGCAGACATCGGCACCACACCGGATGCAGAGGAGACCACTCCTGCCGAGACAGTTCCTGAGACCACGCCTGCTGAGACGGTTCCCGAGACGACTCCTGAGGAGACAGTCCCTGAGACTACTCCGGCCGAGACGCTTCCTGAAGAGTCCACGGCAGCCGAGACTGCACCCGAAGAGACCCTTCCTGAGGAAACTCCCGAGGAGACTCTTCCTGAGGAAACCATGCCTGAAGAGACCACGGCTCCTGCTACAGAGACTGAGCCTGTAAATCCGGCTCCGGCAGGCGGCCTGAATTCCACCGTCGTTATTTCTGGCGGCAATGCGAAAACCACGGAAGAGGCGGGTACGGTTACGGTCGAAGTGACGGAGGACGTTGCTTCCACTAACGGTGTTGTCAAGATCGCTTACGACCCTGACGAACTGCAGCTGGAGAATGTATCCATCGGCGGCAATTATACTTCTCAGGTAGTGGATGAAGAGAATGGTTCTGTGACGGTTGGCTATGTCAGCCTGAACGGCATTGAGGCAGGTGCTCCTGTGGCTACGCTGAAGTTTAAGGCGGCCATAACCTGCGCCGATGAGACCACTGTCTCCATCCTGCACGAGGAAGTAAATGATACTACACCTGATGCTGTAGAGTGTGAGAGCGTATCGCCTGCTCACAGCTATGGCGAGCCCGTTATCACATGGTCTGATGACAAGAGCTCCTGCGAGATGACCTTCACCTGCGAGGTGTGCGGTGATGTGCAGACGGTAGAGGCGAATGTTACCAGCGTGACGACTCCGGCTACGGCTACGACTGACGGCCAGATCGTCTACACCGCTACGGTGACCTTCAATGGTCAGACCTATACGAGCACGCAAACCGTGGTGCTTCCGGCCACCGGTTCCGGCAACACCGGCAACCAGGGCGGTTCCGGCAGCCAGGGCTGCGTCTCCACAGGCGGTCAGCCTTCGCAGACCGGCGGCAATCAGACCGGTGATAATTCGCCGATCGTGCTTCTGATCATCGTGGCTGCTGCTGCCGCAGTGGTTGTGTTCTTTGGCCTGAAGAGACGCGGTCAGAAAGCGTAATCGCAAGGACAAGAAGATGAGATATTTTCCGAGCGTTAGCCGGAAATAAAATGAGAAAATCCAGGGTTAATATTTTGTAAGAAATATGACTCTGGATTTTCTTCTCTTTCTGTGGGATAATAACAGATAGAACAGAACAGTTAATGGGCAGTTCGTCTGCGGCGGCTGCCGGAGAAGGGAGGAAAAAACTATGACCGGAAAAAGAAGATTCTCGTTTATCATGGCGATAGTCTGCCTTACAGCTTTGATTCTGACCTCCTGCAGTCAGACGGAGCCGACAGATCAGACTCCGGAGAACTCCGGGACAAATGTGGAGACACAGGATGTTTCCGGGACTGAGGAGACATCCGCTCAGGGCGGCGCAGAGGAGACGGCGAATAGTGGAGCAGAAGAGACATTGGAAGAAGCGACACGGGAGGAGGAGACAATGAGAGTTACGGAGGCAGCTACCCAGGATCCGGCCATCCGGCCCGGCAGACCTGTGGCGGAAGAGACGGTACAGGAGCCCCAGGGCGAGAGCCTGGCCTTTGTGTCGGGCGACAGGATCCGCGTCCCCTACACGGTGAACAAGGCGTCGGTGTCCTATGTGACCTCGGCCTCGGGTGTCCCTGCTGAGCTGAGCGCGGAGACGGATGCCTACGATGACAGCTTTTTTGCTGAGAAGGCCCTGGTGGTGATTGAAGTATCCACCTCCAGTGGTTCCACTCGCCCGTCCATTCAGTCCATCAATCAGGACGGCTCGGATATCGCGGTTACATTATATTATGAAGGAACAGAGATCGGGACGACGGATATGGCCACCTGGCTCCTGTGGGCCGAGGTGGATCAGGGGCTGGAGGATTGCCAGTGGACGCTGGCCAATGCGGCGCTGCAGCCCGGTCTGGAGGCCAGATGAGAAAATCCGCCCGGTAACATTGCCCGGCCGAATCCATCTGAAAAATTTATTCGGATAAGTCCATCCGGGAATGTCCGCCTGCTTCGTGATTTTTGCGAAGGTGATTTTGGAGAAAATGCGAAAAACCCTTGCATTTCCGGGGGAAATATGATAAACTACAGCAGTTGTGAAAGATGAATAGAGATGGTCCTCTGGTGCAAAAGGCATTTACGAACATCCAAACAAGCAGGAGGTCACACATGAACGACATTATCAAGAGCATCGAAGATGCACAGCTGAAGCAGGAGATCACCCCTTTCCGCGTGGGCGACACCGTCAAGGTATATGCCAAGATCCGCGAGGGAAACAGAGAGAGAATCCAGGTGTTTGAGGGAACCGTACTGAAGAGACAGAACGGCGGTATCCGCGAGACCTTTACCGTGAGAAAGACTTCTAACGGCGTGGGCGTGGAGAGAACCTGGCCGGTACATTCTCCCCGTATCGAGAAGATCGAAGTGGTGAGAAGAGGTAAGGTAAGACGGGCGAAGCTGAATTATCTGAGACAGAGATCCGGCAAGAGCGCTAAGGTCAAAGAGATTATGAGATAATAAGTATGGCGAACTGAGGGGCAAATACGATCGGGTACTTGCCCCTCTTACCATATATAGCTGATGGAGCGCGGCATTACTGAGGAGAAAACGACACCATGAATTACAGCGAGCTGAATCGTGAGAAGAGAGAGACAAACCTTTTGCGCAGTACAGTTTATTGGGCTGCTGATCTGGCCGCCGTGGCTGTGCTTGCTGTCTTTGTCGTGCTGTTTTTCTGCGATCGGGTGACTGTGACGGGCCATTCCATGGAACCTGTGCTGGCGGCGGACGATGTGGTGCTGGTCAATCGGATACAGTATCATTTCAGCGACCCGGAGAGATTTGACATCATTGTGTTTGCAAAGGAAAATGGCAGCGGAACGAAGACTTATGTAAAGCGGATTATCGGACTGCCTGGAGAGACGGTGCAGATCATCGACGAAACAGTCTATGTCGATGGGGTTCCTCTGGAGGATGAGAGTCTGTCTTATGTGGCGCTCAGCGGATTGGCGGACGAGCCGGTGATTCTCGGCGAAGATGAATATTTTGTTTTGGGGGATAATCGGGACAGCAGCGAAGACAGCCGCTTTTCCGGCATCGGCAATGTGAAACGATCTCAGATCATCGGAAGGGTGTGGTTTCGCGTCAGTCCCTTTGAAAATCTGGGAGGAATCCGCTGACCTTGCGTATCTGCAGGACGAGAGGCAGGCGAAGAGGAAGAGAGGGCAACGATGAATATTCAGTGGTATCCGGGTCATATGACCAAGGCAAAGAGAAATATGCAGGAGGACATGCGGCTGGTGGATCTGGTCATCGAGCTGCTGGATGCCCGCGTGCCTTCGGGCAGCCGCAATCCGGATATAGACAGGCTGGCTGCCGGCAAGGCCAGGCTGGTCCTTTTAAATAAGAGTGATTTGGCGGATCCGCAGCGGTCGCAGATGTGGAAGGCCTGGTTTGAGAAAAGAGGCTGCCATACGGTTCTTCTGGACTCCCGGGCATCTGGGGCTATGAAGGAGGTTCGCAGGGTTATAGAGGAGGCCTGTGCGCAGAAGCGGGAGAGGGACCGGCGCAGAGGAATTCTGAACCGGCCGGTGCGCGCCATGGTGGTAGGTATTCCCAATGTAGGCAAATCTACCTTTATCAACACCTTTGCCGGCCGGGCGGCGGCTCGTACAGGGGACAAGCCGGGTGTCACCAGGGGAAATCAGTGGATTCGCCTGGGCAAAGGGGTGGAACTCTTGGACACGCCGGGGATTCTCTGGCCCAAATTCGAGGATCAGGAGGTGGGCTGCCGCCTGGCGGTGGCCGGAGCCATCAGCGATACGATTGTGGATCCGGCAGAGCTGGCTTTGTGGCTGATTTCTTTTTTGCAGAGAGAGTATCCGCAGCTTTTGTGTGCCAGATACGGACTGGAGGGGGTGGAAGGGGAAGCCGTAGCCATCCTTGACAAAATTGCCGCCGTGCGCGGCTGCATCGGCAAAGGAGGAGAACCGGATTACGGACGGACGGCCAGACTGATTCTGGAGGATTTTCGGGACGGTCGCCTGGGTCGAATCACACTGGAAGCGCCGGAGGAATGATATGGATATGACGGAGGGCGAAAAAAGGCCCATGTCCGCCAGGCGGAAGAGAAATCGCAGGCGGTATTATGCCTATGAGATCAGCAGTGTTTTGCTGTATGGTCTGTTTCTTTTCCTGATCTGTCTGGCGATGATTTTCTTTGTGGCCCAGAAGACAGTGGTGGAGGGCTCTTCCATGTCCCCCGCCCTGGAGGACGGCGACAATCTGATTGTGGACAAGCTGAGCTATCGTTTTACCGAGCCCAGACGCTATGATATCGTGGTGTTTCAGTACCCGGAGGGAGAGAACAGCTACTACATCAAGCGGATCATCGGTCTTCCGGGAGAGACGGTGCTCATCGAGGACGGACAGGTCTACATAAACGGAGAGCTCTTGGGAGAAAATTACGGAGCGAAGCCGATGGAAAATCCCGGCAGGGCCAATTCTCCGGTGACTCTCGGGGAGGATGAGTATTTTGTCCTGGGGGATAACCGCAGCGTGAGCGCTGACAGCCGTGATCCGGCTGTGGGCAATGTGAGCCGGGAGCAGATTGTGGGCAAAGCCTTTGTCTGTATTTATCCCTTTGACCGGCTGGGGTTCCTCAGACATCAGTAGGCGGAGCCGGAGAGACAGACTCGGAGAGGCAGGCTCGGCCGGAAGCGCCGGAAATACCCGGATGGGCGGGCGGATCGGGACAGGAGACAATGAGATGGCGGAAAAGACGAAGGTAACCAAAGAAGAGCGACAAAGGCGGCGCGAGGAGAAAGAACGCTTGGAGCGTGAGCGGCTGGAAGCTATGCGCGTCTATGAGCGCCAGTATGAGGAGAGCTGTACATATATCTGCGGCATCGATGAGGCGGGACGGGGACCGCTGGCGGGGCCGGTGGTGGCCGCCGCTGTGGTTCTGCCTGCCGGACTTGTGATCCCCTACGTGAATGATTCCAAGAAATTGACGGAAAAGCGCCGAGAGGCGCTGTATCCGGAGATCATGGAAAAAGCCCTGGCAGTGGGAGTGGGGGTGGTGCCGCCGTCTCGCATCGACGAGATCAATATTCTGCAGGCCACCTACGAAGCTATGCGCCAGGCCATCGGCAAGCTGTGGGTCCGTCCCGATGTGCTTCTCAACGATGCGGTGCGCATCCCCGGCGTGGACATCCCCCAGGTGCCTATTGTAAAGGGGGACGCCAAAAGCATCTCCATTGCCTGTGCCAGCATCATTGCCAAGGTGACCAGGGACAGAATGATGAAAGAGTACGATGCCATCTATCCGGAGTATGGCTTTGCAGGGCACAAGGGATATGGCACGGCGGCCCATATCGCGGCGCTCAGGCAGTACGGTCCCAGTCCGATTCACCGCCGGACTTTTATCGGAAACTTTATCGAAACGCAGGAGGAGCCGGGGAATGGGACGACAGAACAACAGGGAGATCGGCAGCCGCTATGAGGAACAGGCGGCTGCTTTTTTGGCCGAACAGGGCCTCGTCATCCTGGAGCGCAACTATCGCTGCCGGGGAGGAGAGATCGATATCGTGGCCAGAGAGGGGAAAACATACGTCTTCTGCGAGGTGAAATACCGGAAAACATCCATGAGCGGCGATCCGGCCGAGGCGGTGGATGGGCGCAAGCAGAGAAAAATATATCTGGCGGCTTCCTGGTATCTGAGAGAACACAGGCTGCCGGAAGATACGCCCTGCCGCTTTGACGTGGTGGCTCTGTGGGGGACAAATGAGGCGGAAAGAGGAAAGAGGTCTCTGTCCGGTGGAAAACCGGATGAGAAAACGGGAATTCGGTGGATTCCCAATGCGTTTGGCGGCTGGTAAGACAGGAGGAGCGACGATGGATCGGATTACATTCAGGCGAAAAGGCGAGGGCGAGGTCATGGGATTGCGGATATGTGAGGAGGTTCCTTTCCTGGTGTTTCCTTCCTTTGAGAAGACGGGTCTGGTGATCCATGGCTTTTCCACTCGCTTGGGCGGGGTGAGCGCGGGGGACTGTGCGACGATGAATTTTGCCCGGGGCAGAGGGGACGATCCGGCCAATATCCGGGAAAATTACCGGCGGATGGCTGCGGCCCTGGGCGTAGATATGTCCGGCATGGTTCTCTCCTATCAGACCCATACCGTGAATATTCGGCGGGTGACAAAGGATGATGCCGGTAAAGGCGTGACGCGGGAAAGAGATTACCGTGATATAGACGGATTGATGACGGATGTACCCGGTCTCACGCTGGTTACTTCCTATGCGGACTGTGTCCCTCTCTTTTTTCTGGATCCGGCGCGGCGGGTGATTGCCTCCTCGCATTCGGGCTGGCGGGGTACAGTGGGGAGAATGGGACAGAGAACCGTGGAGGCCATGAGGGATGCTTACGGCTGCCGGCCCGAGGATCTGATCGTCGGGATCGGTCCCAGCATCTGTGCGGACTGTTATGAAGTGGGGGAAGATGTGGCGGAGGCATTTGCGAGAGGCTGGGACAGGGAGCTGCCGCCCCAGGTGCTGAGTCCTTATCCGGGCAGACCGGGCAAATACCGCCTGGACCTGCAGCAGGCCAACGTACTGATCCTTGCGGAGGCCGGTGTCAGGCCGGAACACATCACCGTCACGGACATCTGCACCTGCTGCAATAAGGAACTGCTGTTTTCTCATCGGGGAAGCGGAGGCCGGCGGGGCAATATGGGCGGCTTCCTCTGCCTGCGCTGAATCTTAACACGGTTTTCTTTGCCTTTGTTCTTTGCCTGGGTGCATGGCAGAACGGTGGGATTTGGGTAAAATAAATAAAAACCTCCCTGCACAGAGAAAAAAATGATGGATTTGACGGCGTGCAGGCGGGGAAAAAGCGAAATTCTCTCTTTTGACGAAAAAGGGAGAATTTTTTTTATAAACTTCGTCTAAAATTGAACGACAAAAAAATAACATGTCTATTGACGAATTTGTATTTTGAAAGTATAATACAAATCGTTAAAGAAATATCGAATATAACCAATAAGCACTGCGTAACCAATAAACACTGCACATGATACGAAACAGGCAGGTACAGTGAAAAGGAAAAGAAAGTTCAGGAGGAACGACATGGCTCAGAAAAAAGAAACAGCAATGGTAGTTGACAACATGGAAGCTCTTCAGGAGCGCATGAAACAGCTGCGCGAAGCTCAGAGAATTTTTTCCACATATACACAGGAACAGGTAGATGAGATCTTCAAGGCTGCGGCTATCGCCGCCAACCAGGCGAGAATCCCTCTGGCGAAGATGGCTGTGGAGGAGACCGGCATGGGCGTGGTCGAGGATAAGGTAATCAAGAATCATTACGCCGCCGAGTACATCTACAATGCCTACAAGCACACGAAGACTTGCGGTGTCATCGAGGAGGATAAGGCCTACGGCTACAAGCGGATCGCCGAGCCGGTGGGCATCATCGCGGCGGTGATTCCCACCACCAATCCCACCTCTACGGCCATCTTTAAGTCTCTGATCGCCTTAAAGACCCG
>CALWGV010000061.1 GCA_944380185.1 uncultured Lachnospiraceae bacterium | reverse complement strand
TGCGCCTTTGCCCGGCTTTACATGCTGAAATTCGATAATCTGATAGATGTTGCCGTCAATTTCGATCGTAACGCCGTTTCTAAAATCGCCAGCTGATACCATGAATGGTTCCTCCTTAAGCTAATGTAATTTCTCTTCTCTTTTGCCATTCTATACTAAAATGGCCGTTTTATCAACACTTTTTATAAAAATGCAGGACGATACGCTCCAGATAGCGTTTGAGCACGATCTGGATTTCCTCATGGGGATCAATGGGATTTACCAGGATGCTATAGATGCCGGTCCTTTTCGCCCCCCAAATATCGGTGAAAAGCTGATCGCCCACGAACACGGTAGTTCTCCTGTCCGTCCCCATCCGCTCCATAGCTTCCTCATAGCCGCGCACTGACGGTTTGCCCGCGTTACAGATATAAGGGGAGGAGACCTCCTCAGCAAAGGGCTTTACCCGCGGTTCCTTATTATTGGAAAGCAGACAGGTGAACATGCCAAGCTCATGCAGTCTGGCAAACAACTGCTTCGTCGCATCCGGCGGAGGCCCGCCGTGAACCGAAAGCGTATTGTCAATGTCGAAAATCACCCCCCGATAGCCCTCACTATACAACTTTGCATAATCTATGGTCCAGGCAGATTCCTCTCTCCTGTCCGGGAAAAAACACTCAAACATGTTCTGTCTCCCCCGACAGCTTTGCAAGCTCGTCCAGAAATGTGCGGGCATCTTTAAACTCCCGGTACACTGAGGCAAAGCGCACATAAGCCACCTGATCCAGCTTTTTTAGCTTCTCCATAACCAGCTCGCCGATGACCGTGGTCTTTACCTCGCTCATCCCCATATTAAAAATCTCCGTCTCCACCTCATCGATCAGCCGGCCGATCTGCGCGCTGGACACAGGTCTTTTATGACAGGCCCGCAGTACGCCGGCTTCAATCTTCTCCCGCTCATAGGGCACCCGCGACTCATCCTTCTTCACCACCAACAGCGGAATGGTCTCAATCTTCTCATAAGTAGTAAAACGGCGGCCGCATTTATCACACAGACGGCGCCGCCGTATAGAACTGCCGTCCTCGGCAGGGCGGGAATCGATTACCTTTGTATTCTCTTCTCCGCAAAAGGGGCATCTCACGAAACTATACCTCCTGGAATCATCCTGTTAATCACCCGGTATTATTTTGCTGCTTGCCGGGTTTTCTGATTCTTTTCTTTACCTTAATGATTTGTTTTAATTATACCTTTTTCCGCCGGTATGCGTCAAGGATTTCTTTCCATTATTCTCCCGGAACGAAAAAGGAGACGACGCTCCCCAGCCTCACAGCCGGAAAACGCCGTCTCATTTACAATATGCCTAAATGATACCAGGATTAAACCCGTAAAAGCATAAACAGGTGAATCCCTCCGCTTACTGAGCAGTGATACCCAGCTCCTCCACGGCAGTCTGTGCAGCGATACGGCCGGCAGTGGAATAGTATCCCAGAGAGAAGCCGCCCAGATAATAATCGCCAAACAGAGTCGAGGTAGCGCTCTCACCTACTGCATACAGATTGGCAATAGGCTCATCATTGGCATCCAATACATGGAACTGTCTGTCGGTGATGGCTCCTCCGATAGTTCCCCAGGATGCCGCCTGCAGATAGGCCGCATAGAATCCTCCCTCTTCATCATAAGGAATCAGATTGTCTGCGGATTTTCCGTAATCCTCATCCACGCCATTTGCACACATTTCCTGATAGCGGTCATAGGTTGCCCGAAGAACCTCGGGATCCATCCCCAGCTTCTGCGCCAGCTCTTCGATGGTATCCGCATGTACAACGATATTCGGATTATCATCTGCGGCGTATTCCTCCATCAGGGAGAGGAACGTCTCATCCGTATTTACCGCATCAAAAATCGCATAGTAAGCCGGACTCTCATGAGTCAGCATATTCTGATTCAGCATCATGGAATTGTAGGGAGCTTCGTTGGCAAAACGATTGCCGTCAGCGTCCACTACCAGGTTATTAGCCACAGAAGGATTATTTCTCCAGGTAAAACGGAAAGCTACGGAGAAATCCGGGTAAGCCGACTTGATGAAGGGACCCTCGCCCATCTGAGCGCCTACTTCTTCCAGCATACGGAAGCCGTCGCCGGAATTGCCGCGAATCGCCTGCTCATTGAGGGCCACTGTCTCCAGCTCCGGATTAGCCTCCAGCAGACGCTCACGATCCCAGGAAGCTCCGCCGGTGGCAATGATCACCTTGTCCGCATGGATGGTAAAATCACCGCCCTCGCCGGTCACCTGCAGGCCGGCGGCTGCGCCGTCCTCCATGACGATGCCGGTAGCCTCGGTGTTCAGAAGCACAGTAGCGCCTTCATCCTCCAGCACCTGCAGAAGGCTCTGCACCTCCTGCCAGCCCTCGCCAAAGTTGGTGCGGATATAATCACCGCGGTCGGAATAGGTGGGCTCCATGCCAAATTCATTGGTCATATAGTCAATGGTCGCGCCCGTTTCGCCCAACAGATACTCGACGAAATCATAGTCAGGCTGACGTGTAGAAGTCTCATTAACCATGCGGAAATAATCCATGATCCGATCCAGACTGTCATCTGCTCCCATGGCGCTTACCACTTCGCTCTCCGCTGTGGCAAAGCCGCCTCCGGCTAAGATCAGGCTGCCTCCGGCAAAGGGAAGCTTCTCCACCAGAATCACATCCGCGCCGCTGTGAGCCGCCGTGGCCGCGGCCATCAGACCGCTCATGCCGCCTCCGGCCACCACCACCTGGGTAGTCATGTCCTGTGCAGGCTCTACTTCTCTATTGATCTCTACCTCGCTGAGAGCATCCGTGTCGGCTCCTGCCTGTTCCAAAGCATTTGTCACCGCCTGCACAACACCGTAGGAGGTCAAAGTAGCCCCTGTCACCGAATCTACATTCAGCGACTGATACTCAACAATCTCCGCCGGGATCTCCGTCAGCGGATAGTCGGAAATACCGGGCGTCTCCTGGTGATCTGTCACATTGATGGCCGTGATGGCATCCTCTGTCACGGTCACCTCCACAGTGATCTCACCGCCTCTTCCCTCGGCTGTACCGGTATAGGTCCCCGGGGTATAATGAATCCCCTCTGCTGACTCCGTACCGGCCGGAGTTTCCGTAACCGCCTCAGTCGCTGCGGCAGTAGCGGTTGCCTCAGTCGAATCTCCACCGCTTGAACATGCCGCCAGAGACAGTGCCAGAACGGCAGCCATCGCTACAGCGGCAAATCTCCTTGCCTTTTGCATAACAAACTCTCCCTTCTCATTTTTTGCAAAGGACTTGTCAATCTTCCATCGCAGCACGTCATGTTCCGACTGTGCTTGCGATTTCATTAACATATTTATTATACAGAGAAAAGGAAGATAGCAGAAGTTTCCATTGGTTAACCAGTAAAAACGTCAAGGTATATGCCATACCGCTCTTCTATTTTTCAGCAAGAAAAGATACAGAAAATGCATCGTCATCTTCTCTTTTCAGATTGGTGACTGAGAAATATCGGGCCTCCTCTTTCACGCGCAAACGGGCCCGCCGCATGCCTGCTGACGAGCCCGCCTGTTAAAAAGGGGAGGATAAGTATTCTCATCTTTTGTATCTGACTATAGTATTACCCATTCTCAGAACCTTATACAACTTTTTCTAGAAAATAAATTATTTTTCTTCCGCTTCTGTTTTTTTCTGCTCCAGTCTGCGCCGTTTAGTCATCAACCCGCCTATACGGCCCGACTCTTTGGCAGACAAACTTCGCCATCCGCCTTCCAAAACCTTGTCATACACACCGATTTCAGCGGCGATCTCCAGCTTCATGGACTCCTCCGGCGTCAGATTATTCAGATCGATTCCCCGCACCTTCTTAGGACTCATAACCATTCTCCTTTCCTTGATTCGCCCACGGTTTCTGGGCATCCGGTACACTCGGTGAGTGTTTCCTTGATCCGCCCACGATTTCTGGGCATCCGGTACACTCGGTGAGTGTTTCCTTGATCCGCCCGCGATTTCTGGGCATCCGGTATGTCCCGGGGCATTTTCTTGTCTTCTGGAGTATGGCCCTTTGTCCAAAAATTATTCCGTTTTATTAGTATTCATCCGGATCACTGGGAATAATCAGTGCCGCCGCCAAATAAAGAACAATACCCACAAAGGTGCAGCCCAGCAAAATCCAGAGCAGACGAATTACAGAGGGGTCCACGCCGATGTAATCCCCCAGGCCTGCGCAGACTCCGCAGAGTATACTTCCTCTTTTCTTTCTATATAATCTCCTCGGTTCCATTTTCTTCCTCTCTCTTCTACTTATTATCTTTCTTCAAGATGTTGATATGTCAACATCTCGGTGTAGGTTACTATTAATCGAAGACCAATTCAATGCTCCCCAGATCGCAGCTTAAATCCGCCGTATAGAGCGCCCCGTTTTCTATCTTCTGCCCGCCGGACAGACTGCTGTAGCTGTAGCCGTCTATCTCTATGCTTCCCAGATCACATTCCATCGTATAGTTGTAATCCTTCTCTGAGCCATCGAGATAAAGCGTCACGCCACCCAGATCGCACTGAGCCTCCAGGTCGCCCCGGATGACACCGCTGTATTCAATGCTGCCCGTGTCCGCGGACATGCTGACGGGGCCGCAGACAAAATCGTCCAGAACCGCTGAGCCAACACCTACCTCCGCTGTCAGCGATTCAGCCCTTCCGCTGTTAATCTGAACTCCGCCCACATCCACATTTAACCGCACCGTTCCGGACACATTCAGATTTTCACAGGAAAATACACCTACGCCCACCTGAATATCTGCCTCATCGGCCGAGATAACATCAGCCTCCAAAGATCCCATACCGACCGAGATATCGGCCTTACGAAGCACCACTCCCTCCGGCACGGTCAGGGTAATGACGCGATGGCGGCTGTGAAGCCCTCTGTCGTCGACGATCCAGTTAAAAAACCAGCCGCCTGCGGATCCGTCCTCTTCCACTTTCAGCACGCCATTGCGGACACTGCAGGCGACATTGGGTCCGCTTCCTGTCGTTTCCACCCGGAAGTACTCTCCAACCTGCCAGATCACCTCACTGGTACCTGTATCCAGCTCCACGCTATGGATTTCCTGGTCGGCAAAATCCCAGAGCTGCGATTCTTCATTCCTCCATCCCCGGTTTCCCGCTATAATGGTCGCATCTGACCACGATGCCCCCAGGGCTAAGCAGATGCCGACACCCACTCCCCCGATCAGAACGAAACCCAGGGCCACAATCAATATTCCCTTCACCCATCTTTTCATACGCTCTCCCTCCTGTGAAATCGGCCGCTAAGCCACCGAAAGAAGTTGCCCATTGCCCGAAAAATCAGCGGGATCAGCCTGCCAAAAACTACCGTGCACAGTAAAAAAGCCAAAAGACCGGCTCCCAAAAGCATCACGCCTACCGATATGGACATCACCCCACTGAGCGGAACGGTAAAGAGCTTGACAATTCCCCAGATCAGGCTGCCGATACCGCATCCAAAACAGGCTACCAGACAGATAATCACAGCCAGAGCGATGCCGAACGCTGCCAGGAGCAATCCGAAGCACAGTGCCGCAATCAGCGCCAATACAGTGATCCAGACCGGAAATGTCAGCAGTATCAGGCAAATGATAGCGATTGCCTTCCATCCGTTTCTCCTCTCGCGCTGCTGTCCGGATGCCCCGTGTTCTTGGCCGTGTGGCTCCCCGCCGCCGGTTTTTCTTTCCTCATACTCGTGAACGGTTTTTCCATCGTCCACTCCTTTTTCCGTAAACTCCACATGATCAGCGGTGCTCTCATCCATTCCGGCCTTGACGGAAGCCGCCACCTTGGCCGGACTGTCCAGCTCCTCAATGATCGCCGCCTCGTTCTCCTCACCGGCATCATCAAAATAACCATTATAATATTTCAAAATTTCGATCTTTTCCTCTCTGGGAAGATCATCCAAAAGTTTCGCCAGCTCTTTCATAAACTCTAATCTGTTCATCTCTTCACCTCGGCAAATATCTTTGAAATCTTGCTGGAATATTCGTCCCACTGGCCGCAATACTCCAAAAGTTTCTCTCTCCCCACGCCAGTGACCTTATAATATCGTCTGTTTCTCCCTCCGTACTCCCTGTCATACACCTCCAGATAGGCCTCCTTCTGGAGTCTGCGCAGCACCGGATAGAGTGTGGACTCCGATACCTCCAGAACGGACCGCACATCCTGTGTGATCTTATATCCGTAAGTCCCCTCCTCCTCGGTAGAAACCACCGCCAGCACGATCGCATCCAGCAAAGCCGCGCCAGTATTAAAAACCATCTCATCATCTCCTATCTGCTTTTCTTATTGCCTGTTCTTGCCTGTTCCGTCCTTCCTGTTGTCAGCCTTATTCTCAGCGCCCTGTATCCGGCGCCATTATCCTTGCTGTTTTATAATATTATTTTATATTCAATACTATATATTATATAATATTATATGTCAAGAAAGAAATGCAAAAGGAATTCTTAATTCGCTTTTTTCAGCAAGCCAAAGAGGCTGCCCTCTCAGGCAGCCCCACAAACGCATATGTACCGATGCAGGTTTGGCAGCGCTCACAAACTGCCATTTCCTGCTTTGCTTCTCACGGTGAAAGTTCAGACTTTTTTCCCTGGCTTTAGACTGGACTTCAGACCGGACTTTAGGCTGGCCTCCGCCTGTATCAGTCCTTCTGTGCAAACAGCTGCTCTACCAATTTCTCCATAGCCAGCTGATCCGCCGCTCCCATCAGTTCCCTGGCCGAGTGCATAGCCAGAATCGCAATTCCCACGTCCATGGTGCGCATCGGCAGAGCCGCGGAAGCTACGGAGGCCTGAGTGCCGCCGCCCCTCTGGGAAGAATGATTGACAAAACGCTGGAAGGGAACGGAGGCCCTGCGGCACAGTTCTTCCACGATAGCTACTGTCTCACAGTCCCCGGCATAGCTCTGGGAGGCGCTGCTCTTGATCGTCACGCCGCCGCCCATCACCGGATGATTGATGGGATCCGCTTTTTCCGGCGCATTGGGATGTACGGCGTGAGCCACGTCCAGAGACAGGAAAAATCCGTCAAACAGGTCGGAAAGCAGCTCTGTCCGACTGCCGCCCAGCGCGGCATATACCCTCTCCAACAGAAACGGAAGGAGCATCGATGCAGCTCCCTGCTTAGATTCGCTGCCCACCTCCTCATTGTCAAAAAGGGCAATCACATTGAGCCCTTCGTCACGTCTGGCCTTCACCAGACCCTGGACGCAGGCCCGCACTGAAGTGATATTGTCAAGCCTGGGACAAGAAACCATGGTCTCTTCAAAACCGACGAAAGCACCCTTCTCACAGGGGTACAGAAACATCTCATAGTCCAGAATGTCCTCCGCCTCGCAGCCTGCCTCGGCGGCCAGCATCCGCAAAAAGAACTCCTCCTCCACTTCCTCGCCGGCAAGATCAGCGAGAGGCAGCATATCTTTCTGCGGGTCCAGGCTGACTCCCTCGTTCACCTTGCGGTTCATGTGAATAGCCAGATTGGGAATAATCAGCACCGGTCTCCGAAAGTCCACCAGCACAGTCCGAGGTTCAAAGGGCGTTTCCCCCCGCAGGGCGACCTTTCCCGCCAGAGACAAGGGACGGTCCATCCAGGTGTTGCGGATCATCCCGCCGTAGGGCTCCACATTCAGTTTGCGGCAGCCGTGCGTCGTCATCTCCGGCGAGGGTTTGACTTTAAAGCAGGGGGAATCCGTATGAGCCATAGCCATACGAATGCCATGGCGCACTGCTCTCCTCTCTCCCACCGTAAAAGCCAGCAGAGTCCGGTCGTAGGCCGGCACATAATAGCGGCCGCCGGGTCTGATCTCCCATTTTTCCTGAAGCGACAGAGCTGCAAAACCGGCCTTCTCCAATTCCTTCTTTGCATATTCCACGGTCTGAAAGGGCGAAGTGGATTGGTCAATCTGCTCGATCAGCGCCCGGGCAGCTTCTCTTTGCTCTTTCGTCAGTTTATCTTCTTTCGGTCGTTTCTCTTCTTCTGTCGGCTTCTGCTCCTTTACCATCGTCTGTCTTTCTGCCATAGCTTCATCTCCTCCTTCGTTTCTTTCTGTCTATATATCTTTCTGAATGTTCTTTTTTGACGGAACCAGTCTCAGCATCACCAACTCGGGCGGGTTGCCGAAACGCGGCAGAGCCGGATAGCGATAACAGAGACCGCAGCTGACCAGCAGATATCCCTGACCTCTGCGATATAGCCCGCCTGCATGCTTCGGAAAAAATCCTTGTCCCGGGGCATAGACTCCGCCCCTCAGTCCCGGCAGCCTCCACTGCCCGCCGTGGGCATGACCGCAGACCACCATATCGCCGGGGAAATAGCGATAACCGCCCAGCTCCTCCGGACGATGGCTCAGCAATATAGTATACTCCCTTTGCCTCACCTGGCGGCAGCAATGCAGATACTGCTCTGACACTCTGCTGCTGCCGGCAAAGCAGTCATCTATCCCCATAATGGCGATCTGCCCTCCTGCGCACCGCAGCATCAGTCGGTCTCCCTCAAGCACAGCGATTCCCAGAGCCCGCACCCTCTCCTTGAGCGCGGCAGCCTCAGAGCGCGACCGGACTGTCACTCCCTCCAAGCGGCGCCCAAACTCATGATTGCCCGTCACATAAAAGCAGGGCGCCAGAGCAGCCGCCCCTCGCATGAAATCCCAGAAGGGGCCATCGCTGTCCCTGTCGTCATACATATCCCCCGGCATTAGTATGGCATCTGCTTTTTCTCTGTCTATGGCCGTCAGCAGCTTCCCCTGCCCTTCTCCGTAAGGACACCCATGCAGGTCTGAAGCCACTGCCAGACGTATCTCCCCCGACACCTTAGGTGTTTCCACCGTATACCGGCGAATCCGAAAGCCCTGCTTGCTGTCTCTCATTCTGCCCTCATGCCTTTCCCGTCTTCTTTGTCTTCATCCGGAAATAAATCTGTTTCTGACCGCCTCCCATGGGAATCTTCTGGATGTCGTAGTCGCCTAACGACTTGATAAAAGGGGTGAGCTTGGAATAACCGTAGTTGCGCACGTCAAAATCCGGCAGTCTTTTAGACAGCTGATCACCCAGCTTGCCGCAGTCCAGCCATCCCTCCTCGTCGGAGAGCTTTTCGATGATGGCATTGACCGTCTTGCGGACGCGCCTTAAATCCTTCATCTTGGACTCCGCCGCCTTCTCCGCGGCCGTGCCTGCCTTGGAGACAGGTGCCTTGTCCAGCACCTCCTTCTCCTCTTTTTCCTTCTCCTCCTTCTCCTCCTTCTGCTGGTTGGAATACAGAAGATCCAGATATTTGAACTGATTGCAGGCGGAAATAAAAGGCTTGGGCGTCTTTTCCTCCCCCATGCCGATCACCTGCATGCCCGACTCCCGCAGCCGGGCAGCCAGGCGGGTAAAATCACTGTCCGACGATACGATGCAGAAGCCATCCACATTTCCGGAATACAGGATATCCATGGCATCGATAATCATTGCCGAGTCGGTGGAGTTTTTGCCCACCGTATAGCTGTACTGCTGGATCGGTATAATCGAATTGTCCAGCAGGATATTTTTCCACGGCGCAAGCCTCGATGTAGTCCAGTCGCCGTAGATCCGCTTATAGGTCACAATGCCGTTGTTGGCCGTCTCATCTAATATAATCTTGATGTACTTGTCCGACACATTATCTGCATCAATCAAAATAGCAAATCTTAATTCATTATCCATTGTCTCTCCTTTCTCTTCGTCTGCTACAAATATTCCAGGCAGCATACGCACCAACAGTCATAAGCAGCGCCAGACTCAGCCACTGCGAGGTGGACAGGCCCAGATATTCCCCTCTCTCATCTCCCCGCAGAAATTCCAGAAAAAAGCGAAAAGCTGCATAAACGCCCAGATAAATCTCCAATCCGTGCTTGGGTCTGCCTATATGCCTGTCCGTATAGAGAAACAGCAGCCCCGCCAGGACAAATTCCAGCACGCTTTCCGTCAGCTGTACCGGAAACAGCGAAACACCTGTCGGTGCAAAGGGCGAATTCTCATAAGTCACCGCCCCAGGACCGCTGTAAGCGATTCCATAACAGCAGCCGGCCAAACTGCAGCCCAGACGTCCGAAGGCATGCCCCAGCGGTATGCAGGGAGCTGCCAGCTGCACATAATCCCGGATGGAGATCCGAAATATTTTTCCTCCTGCCCATGCACCGCAGAGAGCTCCCAGGACCCCTCCGTAGAAGACAAAGCCTCCGCTCATCAGCGCCGACAGATAGGAGGCATCCGTCCAGAATCTTGCCCAGTCGATATGGTTCCAGGATACTGCCAGGTACAAAAGCTTGGCGCCCAGGATGCCGCCCAGGCCGGCACACCCGGCTATAGTGATCAGATCATCAAAGCTTTTCCGATACAGCTTTGTCTGCGCCCATCCCGCCAAAGATGCCGCGGATACCCCTGCTACGATACATAATCCGTAATAAGGAATCACCAGATTTCCCAGCTGCAGGCCCAACGCGTCTCCTCCTTCGCCCCGCGCGGGGCGGACAGAAGAAATGCTGTCCTCGACAGACAGCATTTCACAAAGTCCTCTCTTTTGGTTGCCATGTAAATCAACTCAAAACGCCCAGGCCATAAGCCCGCCCAGCAGCGCTGCGCAGGCCACATACCACAGCAGACTGAGCACAGTACCGATGATGGAGCAGACAAATCCCGCCTGTGCCAGGCCTCTCCTCGCATAGTCTTTCTTGCCCTGCACACCCAGAACAATACCAACAATGCCGAGTACCGGCCCCAGCCACCACAGCGAACCAAAACCAAACAAAGCAATCAGAATGGACAAAATACCTAAAACAAGTGATGCAACTGCCATAATTTCCCTCTCCCCTTCCTCTTTCGTTGACAAAATTATAGAGTTTTCCCGCCGGAATGTCAACCGGCTTTTCCCGCGAAAGGTTCCGGAAAAGCTTCCGGATTCCAAAAGGCTCTCCGCTTCACAGAAATGTTTTATAATCCTCATAATTTCTGGCCAGAAGCTCCGGCGTATTCAGGCCATAGGGACATTTTTTCATGCACTGCCCGCAGTGGAGGCAGTTTTCGATCTTCTTCATTTTTTCCTGCCAGACAGGGGACAGCCAGCCCTCCTGGGGAGCGCGGCGCAGCATCAGGCTCATCCGCGCGCAGTTATTGATCTCGATCCCGGCGGGACAAGGCATGCAGTAACCGCAGCCGCGGCAAAAATCTCCGGACAGCTCCTGCCTGTCCCGATCGATCTCCGCCTGCAGCGCAGCATCCAGCTGCGGAGGACATTCCTGGTAGGATAAGAACTCATCCAGTTCCGATTCTCTCTGCATTCCCCAGATCGGCGCCACATGAGCAAACTGGGGCTGGGCCATATAAGCGTAAGCACAGGCAGAATTATGAATCAGGCCGCCGGCCAGACCCTTCATGGCAATAAAGCCCATGCCTGCCTCCCTGCATCTCTCCACTACCTCCAGATCCCTGTCGGAAGCCAGATAGGAGAAAGGAAACTGCAAGGTTTCGTAAAGCCCTGAAGCAATAGCCTCCTCCGCCACAGCCAGCCTGTGATTTGTAATGCCGATGTGGCGGATCTTTCCCTGGGCCTTGGCCTCCAGGGCCGCCTCATAGAGACCGCTGCCATCCCCCGGTCTTGGGCAGAAGGATGGATTATGGAACTGATAGATATCGATATAATCTGTCTTCAGCTGACGCAGGCTTTCCTCCAGATCCCTCCACATACCTGCTCCGTCCTGAGCCGCTGTTTTCGTACTGATAATGATCCTCTCTCTGGTGTACGAAAAAGCTGCTCCCAGCTTCTCCTCGCTGTCGGAGTAGGCCCTGGCCGTGTCAAAATAATTGATCCCGCTGTAAAAGGCCTTCTGAAGCAGATACACAGCGTCCTTCTTGGATATGCGCTGGATGGGCAGCGCTCCAAATCCGTTTTTATTTACCTCCAGGCCTGTTTTCCCTAAAACTACTCTGTCCATGATGTCCCTCCTTCGCCTATAGCTCTTTGCCTCAATTATACTGAATATACTCGGTGAGAACAAGTGCGTTTTTGCGAAAAGCTGCCGTGAAATCCACCTCTCTCCGATATCGGTACCGTCGGCTGCCTGACGGACCCGCGCCTCCGTCAGGCCAAGGCAAAAGAAAAGGATCAATTCTGCATTGCGCAGACAGACCGCTCATAAAAACCATATCCGCCGGCCACGTTATAGCAGTTGTAGCCGGTCTGGCTGAGAATACGGCAGGCCAGATAACTGCGAAGGCCGCTGTGGCAGCAGACATAAAGGGGCCTTTTCTCCGGCACCTCATTTATTCTGTCCCTCAATTCATCCAGAGGGATATTTCGGGCGCCATCTATGTGCCCGCGGGCAAACTCTGCGGCAGTCCGCACATCCAGCAGCATGGGTTCCCCGCCGTCTCTGTCGGCAGAAGCCGCTCTGAGGAGCCCAGGCCGGGATACAACATCATCCCAATGGACCTGTCTCACCAGTCCGGTCAACAGATTTTCGATCATATACCCGGCCATATTCACCGGATCCTTGGCCGAGGAGTAGGGCGGAGCATAGGCCAGATCGAGCTCTGTCAAGTCCGCGGCCGTCATCCTCGCCCGGATGGCAGCAGCCAGCACATCAATTCTCTTGTCCACGCCCTCTGCGCCCACAATCTGTGCGCCCAAAATGCGCCCCGAGGGTTTCTCAAACAGCACCTTCATGGTCAGCGGCTGCGCCCCCGGATAATAGGAGGCATGAGACGAAGGACAGAGGATGACATAGTCGTAGTCCAGGCCCTGTCTCTTGGCCTCCTTTTCGTTGATCCCCGTGGCCGCCGCCGTCAAGTCAAAAAGCTTCAGAATAGAGGAACCCTGGGAGCCATGATATTCCCGGTCCATGCCGGCAATATTGTCCGCCGCTATCCGTCCCTGCTTGTTGGCCGGTCCGGCCAGGGCGATGAGAGCAGGCCGGCCAGTGACAAAATGCCTAACCTGCACGGCATCTCCCACCGCATAAATATTCTCGTCAGAGGTACGCATATGTGAATCGGTCCATATGCTGTCCCGAATTCCCAGCCGCAGTCCGGCTCTGCGGGCCAGCTCGCTGTCCGGCTGCACGCCTACAGCCATAATCACCAGATCCGCCTCCAAGGCAGCTTCGCCCTTCCGCTCCACAGACACTTTGGCCCCCGCATCCCGCAGCGCCTTTACCTCCGTGTGCAGCCGCAGCTCTACCCCCTTCTTCCGCATATGGCTGTGCAGCAGAGCCGCCAGATCTGCATCGAGAGGGGGCATCACCTGGCCGGAGCGCTGCAGCAGGGTGACGGAAATTCCCCTTCGGATCAGGTTTTCCGTCATCTCCAGCCCGATGAAGCCTCCGCCGATGACAATGGCCGTCTGAGGATTATTCCGCCGGACAAAATCATCGATAGCATAGGTATCCTCCACCGTCCGCAGAGTAAAGACTCGCTCCAGATCCGTACCCGGCACCGACGGAATCACCGGCCTGGCTCCCGGAGACAAGATCAGCTTGTCGTAAGTCTCCCGATACAGAGTCCCATCCTCCAGGCGCCGCACCGTCACCGTCTTCTGTTCCCGATCAATATCCACCGCCTCATGGCGCACTCTCGCGTCAATGCGAAAGCGCTCAAAGAAGCTCTCCGGCGTATTCAGCGCCAGCTCCTGCCGATCCTCGATTTCTCCTCCAATATAGTAGGGCAGGCCGCAGTTGGCATAAGAAATATAACCGCTGCGTTCCAATATGATGATTTCTGCATCCTCTCTCTGCCGTCTCAGCCTGGCCGCCGCCGTTGCTCCTCCGGCAACCCCTCCGATTATCACTACCTTCACCCTTTTTATCCTCCCTGCTTCGTTTTCTCCACGGACCATTACCCGCAGATCCTTTGACCTGCGGGTAACGGACTTTGATACCTATATTTGCAGCTCAGACAAGCGCCTCAATGGAAGCCTTGGGCACTGCTCCCACCTGACGAGCTGTCTCTCTGCCATTCTTGATCACCACCAGCGTGGGGATGCTCATGACCCTGAACTGGGATGCCAGCTCCCGCTGCTCATCCACATTGACCTTCCCCACCTTGACCTCGCTGTGCTCTCCGGCAAATTCGTCCACCACCGGCGAAAGCATCCGGCAGGGGCCGCACCAGCTGGCCCAGAAGTCCAAAAGCACGGGGCGATCGCTCTGCATAACCTCTTGTTCAAAATTTTCTTTCGTAATCGTAAGCACTGACATAATATCCTCTCCTATTCTTTTTCTGTTTTATTGTCTGATTTCCAGTCTTTCCTGCTCCTCTTGTCTTTTTGCTAAACTGTTTTCTGACCTTGTGCCATCAGTATACTCTTTCTCTGCGGCCTTTTCTGTGACCGAATCACCAAAGGGTCTCCTAAATATTTACAGAAATTTTTTCAGCTTATCCCGGTCCGTTACCAGTATTTTCCCGCGGGAGACCTTTACGATTCCCTCCTCACTGAAATATTTCAGCAGCCGGGAAACCACCTCCCTGGCACTGCCCATATAGCGGGCAATCTGATCATGGGTATAGGACAACTCCTCTCTGCCGGTGCGGGCCATCTCGTCCCACAGAAAGGCCGCCAGTCTCTGGTCTGCCCGCATAAACAATATCTGCTGCAGGCTCCACATCACATCGGAAAAACGCTCTGTGGCCAGTCTGTAGGTAAAAAGTTCCACATACACATTTTTCTCTTTCAGCTGTCTGAAATAAGCGAGAGGCAGCAGAATAACTCTGGTATCCTCCACCGCCTCGATCAGCACATCAAAGGCCACCTCCGACAGAACACAGGAAGCCGAGAGAACACAGACATCTCCCTTCCACAGACGATAAAGCGTCACCTCACGCCCATCGTCGGATAGAATATAGGTGCGCAGCTGCCCCGATGTCACCAGCATCAGACCTGCGCAGTCCTCACCTGCCCGATGGATCGACTGCCCCCGTTGGAAACAAACCTCCACCGCATTTTCAGCCGTCTCGTTCTTCTCCTGCTCCGTAAGTTTGTCGAAAAAAGAAAATCCTTTCTCCATCCATCTCAGCTTCTCTGCGTCAATCACTGCTGTCGCCTCCGTATCTTCTGCGTGCATTTTCTGTGCATCCCGTCCGCTGTCTGACAGCGGGCGGGATATCCCCTTGCTTTTCACTCTGTCGCTCTTTGTCTACAGTATACCGCAGCGGATTGAGGATTTCCACCTGTTTTCCTCCTGTATCTGCACATCGAAAGCGAAGCATCCGACCGCTATAAGAAGGATCTGATCTCCTGCATCAGTTTTTCCTCCAGCTTGATTAGCCTCTTGGCAATATCCTTCGAGACCTCGTCGGCCGCCTTGTACTCATTGAGATATTTGTTCAGCGATTTGACGCCCATACCGCAGCCATCCGTCATCAGGTCGGCTATCGTCTGATCCGATTCATTGACCACCAGCTTCATATTGGTCTTCATCCAGGACATCCCCTTGGCAATCGGATTGGGCTCCTTTCCCTCGTCCCGATACCGGGCCAGCAGCTGCTGTATCTCTGCCCTCAGCTTCTCATGCTCAGCCCGACAGTCGGACAGATATTTTTTCAGCTTTTCGGAGCTCACATACTCCATCACATCGTCGATGGATGCCACTCCCATTTTTACCCCGGCGTCACACTCCCGCAGCAGCCGTACAGTATCTTGTTCGATCATTATTGACACCTGCCTTTCTGCTGTGAAGTGTTCCCGAAAACGACAGAAATCATACGGCAGGCCCGGCACAAAAGGGAATTGCATTTAAATCAAAAAAAGCTCATCTCTGCACAAAGATGAACTCACAAAAATAAAGACAAATTATGTTATAAAAATGTGCCAGAAGGGATTCGAACCCCCGACCCACGGCTTAGAAGGCCGTTGCTCTATCCAGCTGAGCTACTGGCACATACGATAATCAAAGGAAAGCTGCCCCGCCGGACGCCTCCGATAAAAAAGCAAGAGGATTTCATCAATGTTAATAACAGCCTCTTGCCAATCGGCGTGACAGGATTCGAACCTGCGACCTCTCGGTCCCTAACCGAACGCTCTACCAAGCTGAGCCACACGCCGTTATCTCTCGTTCCGAAATGACATACTCTGCATCTCATTCCGGAACGAAATATTCATCTCTTTGTTTGAATCGCTCAAGCTGCCAGCTTTGCCTTGGCCGTCTCAGCCAGCTTAGCGAAACCAGCCGCATCATTCACAGCCATATCGGCCAGGATCTTGCGGTTCATCTCAATGCCGGCCAGCTTCAGACCGTACATAAAACGGCTGTAGGACAGGCCGTTGATTCTGGCTGCCGCATTGATGCGGGCAATCCACAGCTGACGGAACTGTCTCTTTCTCTCCTTGCGGCCTGCATAGGAGCTGGTCAGAGCTCTCATCACAGACTGCTTTGCAATTCTATACTGCTTGGACCGGGCTCCTCTGTAGCCCTTGGCCAGCTTTAATACGCGATTATGCTTCTTCTTGGCGTTCATACCGCCCTTAACTCTTGCCATTTTTAAGTCTTCCTCCTTCCAATACTACCAGATTAATA
>CALWGV010000060.1 GCA_944380185.1 uncultured Lachnospiraceae bacterium | reverse complement strand
ATGCCAGTGATGAGGATGCCCCTCAGACGCCGCAGGAGCCCGCAGAGACCGGTTTTTCCATTGGCGACAAGGTGATCGTTACGGGGACGATCTACGGCACCGGAAAGGGCACTGGCGGAGCCATTGCGAAAAACAATGCGGAGATGTACATCGTGGACTATGCTGGGGCCAACTATCCTTATTGCTGGGGTGTAGCTAAAGCGGCCGGCGGAACCCGGCAGGGCTGGGCTGCTCCGGAGGCGCTGCGGTTGCCCGGAGACACTGCAGAAGAGTATACTAAGTGGCCGGCGGTGTGCAATGAACCGATGACTAACGTCCGGACAGGTGCCGGTGTGCAGAACCCGATTATGACAGATTGGCCTCTGCTGGGTGTTGGCAATCAGGTTGATGTGATTGGTCAGGGCATGGCACCCAATGGAGTGCTGTGGTATAAAATCTTGATCCAGAATAAATATACAGGATGGGTCTGCGGGGCATTCCTGGATCGTGCCTGAGATGATGACAGCCGGCAGGGAATAACTCTGCCGGCCATATGACTGAGTGAAAATGAATGAAATATTATAGCGGATTAAAAGGTTTTATTAGCAACAAACTAGCAACAAAAATTGCTACATGCCCGATAAAATCAAAGGTCTCGTTTCTATAAATTTAAGGGATTCTTAAAGACTTTAAGCGAAACCGTGTACTATAATGTTCATATGGCACCGGTCCGTATATGGAACGGAGTCCGCAATAACGTATTTCAGCTTTTTGGCCCCCTGTAAAGGAGCGTCTATGGATATATCTCAAAATAATATTCTGGTAGTGGATGATGAGGAAGCCCTGGCTGACCTCATAGAATTTTATCTGAAAAGTGAAGGTTATCAGGTTTACAAATTTTATAATGGACAGGAAGCCCTTGACTGTCTGAAGACAGTGCGGATTGATCTGGCGCTGTTGGATGTGATGCTGCCGGATCTCGATGGCTTTGAGCTGTGCCGGAGGATTCGCAAGGAGTACCGCTTTCCGGTTATTATGCTGACGGCCAAGGAGGAGGAGCTTGATAAGGTGACGGGGCTTACCATCGGCGCCGACGATTATATCACGAAGCCTTTCCGCCCTCTGGAGGTTATGGCCAGAGTGAAGGCGCAGCTGCGCCGTTACACCCGTTATAATGTGAGCGCCGGCCCGGCGAAGAGCGATGACCAGGTGATACAGATTTCCGGTCTGATGATCGATAAGACCAATCATGAGTGCTATCTCAACGACAAAAAGCTGTCGCTGACGCCGACTGAGTTTGAAATTCTCTGGACGCTGTGCCGCCATAAGGGGCAGGTGGTCAGCGCGGAGAAAATGTTTGCAGAGATCTGGGGGGAGAAATATTATTCCAATAGCAGCAGCACCATTATGGTGCATATCCGGCATCTGAGAGAAAAGATGGGAGAGGATGCAGAACACCCCCGCTACATCAAAACCGTATGGGGAGTGGGGTATAAAATTGAATAAAGAATATTTTAAAGAGTTCCGACGCCGGATGATCCGCCTGCACGTGATTATGGCCATGGTCTGCGCAGCGGGGGCAGGACTTTTGTTTCTGTTTATGGATGGGATCTGGAATGGAGCGGTGATCGATACAGTTGAGAATACGCTGGGCCGCAATCTGGCCGTTTGGGTCATGGAACACAAGACGGCCTTTATTATGGCCTTTATCTGCCTGCTGATTTTCATCAGTTTTTTTGTGTTGGAGAGCTTCTTTTTAAACCGAGTGGACCGGATTTTCCGCAACATCGGCATCTTGTTTCAGAAAAATGATCAATTTCTGAAGCTGGACGATGATTTTGCCCTGCTAGAACAGGACCTGAATCAGCTGAAGAGGGAAAATCAGCGCAGTGAGCAGCTGGTGGAGCTGGAGACCAAGCGGAAGCTGGACATGATCACTTATCTGGCTCACGATATCAAAACCCCTCTGGCTTCGGTGATCGGTTATCTCTGTCTGCTGGATGAGACAGACAATCTCCCCGAGGATGTGCGCAAAAAATACACATCCCTGACATTGGAAAAAGCTTACCGGCTGGAAACTCTGGTCAACGAATTTTTCGAGCTCACCAGACTTAACATCGGAAAGATTCCTCTGCAGAGGGAGTCGGTGGATCTGGCGACGATGATGCAGCAGCTGGCTGATGAGTTTTATCCGATGGCGGAGCGCTATGCCTGTTCCATCGAGGTGGAGGTGCCGCAGGGAATATATATCTATGCCGACGCGGATAAAATTGCTCGTGTTTTTAACAATATTCTGAAAAACGCCCTGGCCTATGGCAGCAAAGAAAAACCGATTCGAATCGAGGCGCGGGAGAAAAATGACGGCGTGGAGATTTGTTTTGAAAATGCGGGAAGAGAAATACCAAAGGAAAAGCTGGAGCAGATTTTTGAGCAGTTTTACCGGCTGGACGAGTCCCGCAACAGCGGGACAGGCGGATCAGGCCTGGGGCTTGCGATTTCCAGAGAGATTGTGAAAGAGCACGGCGGTATCATCGAAGCGGACAGCGGTGAAGGAAAAACAGTGTTCACCGTGTGGCTGCCCAATAAAAAGACAGACGAAGGGCCGAGGGAGCAAAACGCTGCTCGGGATGCCAAGGACAAGAGAGAAGGGAAAAGGACAGATGGCAGAGACAGAGAGGCTGCGGGAAAGAAGAAGGCCAGCGAACGCCAGGGAGAGAGAACGGCTCGAACAGCTTCGGAGAGAGAAAGAGCGGCGCAGGCGGCTGGAGCTCCAAAAGAGGAGGAGACGCAGGCGCAGGCTGCGGCTGATTCTTCGGACATTTAAGATCGCCGCCGCCGTCACCGCGGTGGTCGTTATCTGCTCCGGCGCCGGACATCTCTTTTCCAATGTGATGGCGGACGGGCCGGTCAGTCAGGAAAGCCGCAGACCGGAATGGCAGGAGACGGTGGCGCCTCAGGAAGTTCCTGTGCTGGCGATGGGGACGGCTGATGCCGAAGTTCTGGCTCAGCTTAAACAGACCTATGGAAATGATCCTCAGGTACAGGATATCCTGGAACATGCGGAGAATTATCCCGATGACCTTCTGTCGCTTTTGCTCAAACGGCCGGAGACCCTTTCCTTTGTGCGGGACTATCCGGAAAAGAAAAATATCCGCGCCGCTGTGGATCTGTCCGGAGAGGTGAGGGCAGGCGAGATTCCTCTCTTTTATCAGTGGGATGAGCGGTGGGGCTATGATGCCTATGGAGATAATATTGTGGCTCTGGCCGGCTGCGGCCCCACCTGCCTTTCGATGGTAGCGGTGGGGCTGACCGGAGATACATCGCTGCATCCGGGAAGGATAGCTCAGTTCAGCGAGGAGCGAGGCTTTGTGACGGAAGCCGGGACAGCCTGGGATCTGATGACAGTGGGCGCCGAGGAGCTGGGTCTGACCAGCGAGGAGCTGCCTCTGGATGAAAAGCGAATGCAGGAGGCTGTAGAAAGCGGCAAACCGGTAATCTGCAGCATGCGCCCAGGCGACTTTACGGATACAGGACATTTTATCGTGCTGGTGGGCTGGGAAAACGGAGCTTTTCGGGTCAACGATCCCAACAGCAGGGACAACAGCAGCCGGCTGTGGACCTATGGGGAGCTGGAGTGGCAGATCAAAAACCTTTGGGCCTTCTCCCTGTAGGCTTTTAAACAAATTTTCGGGCTTGACAAAGAAAAAAACGCGGAGTATAATCAAAAATCATATTGAAACGCAGAGAAGAGAAGAGTAGATCACAGACAAAGTTGCAGAGAGCTTCGTAGGGTGTGAGGAAGTACGGCGGATGTGGTTGAAGATGGTCTTGGAGCGGTGCGGCTGACTTCCGAGAGGGACAGGCCGTAATGGGGGCGCCCATTACAGCGCAGAGTATCGGATTTGACGTCCCGTACTTACAGAGGTCTGTTTCGCAAGGAGCAGGCGAATAAAGGTGGTATCGCGAAGCGTATATGGCTCTCGTCCTTTACAGGGACGGGAGCCTTTTTGTTTTATCAGGAAGCTTTTTCTCCATGAAACAAAGAGTAATGCCTTGCGGAAAAGACAGCAAATCAAACGTTAGGATGAGGAGTGAAAGGATGAGGAGTGGCAGAGAAATTATTCGGATTGAAGATCTGAATAAGACCTTCTATACCAAAAATGGTCAGGTCGTTGCTCTGGATGGAATCAATCTTTCCATTATGGAAGGAGAGGTCTTTGGAATCATTGGTCTCAGCGGCGCCGGCAAAAGTACGCTGGTTCGCTGCATGAATTACCTGGAGAGACCGACGGCCGGCCGTGTGTTTTTCGATGGACATGAATTGGGAAAACTGACGGAAAAGCAGCTCAATGAGCAGAGACGATCCATCGGCATGATTTTCCAGAGTTTCAACCTGCTGATGCAGCGCACGGCTCTCCGAAATATTACCTTCCCGCTGGAGCTGTCCGGCGCATCGAAGGAGGAGGCAGTTAAGAGGGCGGAGGAGCTCCTCGATGTAGTGGGACTGTCCGACCGGGCGGGGGCATATCCCTCTCAGCTGTCCGGCGGACAGAAGCAGAGGGTGGCGATCGCCAGAGCTCTGGCGACAAACCCCAAGGTTCTTCTGTGTGATGAGGCCACCAGCGCCTTGGACCCGACCACGACCAGATCTATTTTGTCCCTTTTAAAGGAGATCAACAGGACAATGGGCGTCACCATCGTCGTGATCACCCATGAAATGAAAGTGATCGAGGAGATCTGCAGCCGTGTGGCGATCATTGATCAGAGCCATATCGTGGAGGAGGGGAGAGTGGATGAGATCTTTGTCAGCCCCAAAACTCAGATTGCCAGAAAATTAATCTTCCCTGATGGCAGAAAGGAATATCGTTTTGGCCAGAACGGCAGAAGTCTGCGGATCGTTTTCGATGGAATGTCTTCATATGAGCCGGTGATTTCGGGCATGGTGCTGGAATGCGGCTACCCGGTCAACATCATGTTTGCCGACACCAAGGATATCGACGGCAAGGCCTTTGGCCATATGATTATCGAACTGCCCGACGATGAAAAGGCAGTCAAGAGGATGTACGGCTATCTGACCGCGCACCATATTCGTTATGAGGAGGAGGACTGATATCATGGATTGGAGTTTAATGAGTATGTTGCCTTCCCAGATCTGGGAAAGCTTGTATATGACGATTGGTTCCGCTCTTGTGGCCTACCTCATCGGTCTGCCGCTGGGGGTTATCCTGGTGGTCACTGACAAAGACGGAATAAGACCCAAACGGGTGCTGAATCAGGTTCTGGGCATCATTGTAAATCTTTTTCGCTCGGTGCCTTTCCTGATCCTGATGATTGCCCTGTCGGGTTTTACTCGTCTGATTGCCGGCAAGGCCTATGGTTCTCCTGCTGCCATTATCCCGCTGATCATCGGCTCTGCTCCCTTTGTGGCCCGGATGGTAGAATCCTCGCTGAAGGAAGTGGATCCCGGCGTGGTGGAAGCTGCTCAGGCCATGGGGGCCAGCACCTGGCAGATCATCAGCAAGGTGATCCTGCCGGAGGCAAAGCCTTCCCTGATTGTGGGAGCGGCCATCAGTATTACGACGATTCTGGGCTATTCGGCCACCGCCGGCGCTGTCGGAGCAGGGGGGCTGGGCGCCTGGGCCATCAATTATGGATATTACCGCTATAATGCAGCAGTAATGTGGGTGGCTGTCGCTCTGCTGGTACTCATCGTTCAGGTATTCCAGGCTGTCGGAATGTGGCTGGCCAAAGTTTTGGACCGCCGTCTGCACTGAGCCGGGGAATGCCGGAAACGATGTTGACAGAACATAAAATAAACACGAGGAGGATTTATCATGAAAAAAATTGGAAAGAAACTGGCAGTTCTGCTTGCTGCCGTACTGGCTCTGACTGCGGTGCTTGCCGGCTGTTCCGGCGGCGGGGATGAGGAGGACAAGGTTATCCGCGTGGGTGTCAATCCCACTCCTCATGGAGAAATCATGGAGGTGGTGAAGGAGATCCTGGCAGACGAAGGTTATGATCTGGAGATTGTCACCTTCACTGACTATGTACAGCCTAACCTGAACCTGGAGGAGGAGGACCTGGACGCCAACTACTTCCAGCATCAGCAGTATCTGGATCAATTTAATGAAGAGAGAGGTACTCATCTGGTATCGGTGGCCGATGTGCACTATGAGCCTATGGGGATTTATCCCGGTCAGAGCTCTTCTCTGGAGGAACTGCCGGATGGGGCTACCATCGCCGTTCCCAACGATGTGACCAACGAGGCAAGAGCGTTGATCCTCTTGCAGGATCAGGGACTGATCACCCTGGATCCGGAGGCAGGAATCGAGGCCACACCTCTGGATATCACGGATAATCCGAAGAATCTGGAGTTCGTGGAAGTAGAATCAGCTCAGCTGCCCAACGTCCTTCAGGACGTGAATCTGGCTGTAATCAATGGCAACTATGCTCTGCAAGGCGGACTCACCATCTCCGGGGATGCGATTGCCACGGAGGATCCGGATTCTGAGATTATTCAGGACTATTATGTCAACGTGCTGGTGGTAAGAGAGGGCCATGAGAATGATGAGAAAATCCAGGCGCTGAAGGATGCTCTGCTCAGCGATACGGTCCGCGATTTTATCACCCAGACCTTCACGGACGGCTCCGTCGTACCGGTATTTTAAGATGATTTCTTACGATTAATTTCATTGACAGGGCTCTTTTCTCATGGTACGATAAAGGTACATGAATACTACTTTTTATCGCAAACAGAATAAAGGGCTCGGATGAAGGATTCGGGAGAGACCGGTAGTAACGGCGCCGAAGGGGAAGCCGGCAGCAAACTCTCAGGCAAAAGGACCGAATCTGGACGACACTCTGGAGAGCATGGCGGCATGCACCGAAGAAGCAAATCTTTCAGGTATGAATACAGAGCGCTCAGGAAACACAGCATTATTTCCTGAGCGCTTTTTGTATGGATTTTAATTTAACGAACAAGGAGGCGTAAAAGAGATGGAAAAAAAGACTCCGCTGTACGAAACCCACGTGGCTCTCGGCGGAAAAATGGTTCCCTTTGCCGGATACCTGCTGCCGGTACAGTACGGTGCAGGCGTGATCGGCGAGCATATGGCCGTCAGACAGAAGTGCGGCCTGTTTGACGTCTCCCATATGGGGGAGTTTGTGTTGGAGGGAGAAGGGGCGGAAGATTTTCTGAATCTGGTGCTGACCAATGATTTTTGCGGCATGGAGGACGGGCAGGCCCGCTACAGTCCCATGTGCAATGAAAATGGCGGCGTGGTGGATGATCTGATCGTCTATAAGGAGAAGGACGGACGCTACATGATCGTGGTCAATGCCTCCAACAGAGCAAAGGATTTTGCTTTTATGAACCGCTATTTGGGCGAAAGCGAAAAGCTCACGGACATCTCGGATCAGGTGGCTCAGCTGGCGCTGCAGGGCCCGGCTGCAGAGACTGTTTTGAGGAAACTGACGGCAGAGGACCAGATTCCGCAGAAATATTATCATGCCGTCTTTGACGGCCAGATTGAAGGAATAACCTGCGTGATCTCCCGCACCGGATATACCGGAGAGGATGGATTTGAACTGTACTGCCATGCGCAGGACGCCTCCCGGCTGTGGGAACTGGTGATGAAGGCCGGCGAAGAAGAGGGGATCCTTCCCTGCGGACTGGGGGCCAGGGATACGCTGCGTCTGGAAGCTGGCATGCCTCTCTATGGTCATGAGCTCTCCGATGATATCAGCCCCAGGGAGGCTGGTCTCGGTATTTTTGTGAAATTTAAGACCAAGGAAAATTTTGTGGGGCGCAAAGCCATGGAGGAAGCAGGCACCCCTCGGCGCAAGAGAGTGGGGCTGAAGGTGACGGGCCGGGGCATTATCCGCGAGGAAGCACCGATTTTTGCCGAAGGAAGACAGATCGGCGTCAGCACCTCTGGTACGCACTGTCCTTATCTGGGATATCCGGCAGCCATGGCTCTGATCGAAAAGGAATATGCTGAACCCGGCACTCGCGTCACGGCTCAGGTAAGAGGCCGTGAGGTAGAAGCAGAGGTGGTGAAGCTACCTTTTTATAAAAGAGCATAGGCAGATAGGAAAGAAATTGTGGGGAATACGATCAGAAACATATAATCAATAAAAGGTATAGTCAAACAAACATATAATTTTCAGGAGGTAAATGCCATGAATTTTCCCGAAGAATTAAAGTACACAGATTCTCACGAGTGGGTGAAGATGTTAGATGAGCAGACCGCTCTCATCGGCCTTACGGAGTATGCCCAGAGTGAGCTGGGCGATCTGGTCTTTGTCAATCTGCCGGAGGTGGATACAGAGCTGTCTGCCGGTGAAGCCATGGCCGATGTGGAATCGGTAAAGGCTGTGTCCGACGTGTATTCGCCGGTGACCGGCCGTGTGGAGGAGATCAATGAGGAGCTGCTGGATCATCCGGAATTTATCAATGAGACTCCCTATGATTCCTGGCTGGTCAAGGCTGCAGATATCGCGGACACGGTAAATCTGCTGACTGCGCAGGAGTATGAGGCGCTGGTGGCAAAGGAGTAAGGGCAGACAGATAGAAGCGGAGGAATAAAATGGGTTCTTATGTACCAGGAACAAGGGAGGAACAGCAGGAGATGCTAAAGGCCATCGGCCTTGACAGCTTTGATCAGCTGTTCGAAAAAATCCCCAAAGAGGTGCGCCTTGAAAAATTAAATCTGCCCGAAGGAAGGGCAGAGCTTTCCGTGGCGGAGAAGATGGAAGAGATTGCTGGCAAGAACAGGGTGTTTCGCCATATTTTTCGGGGAGCGGGGGCGTATAATCACTATATTCCCGCCATTGTAAAGAGTGTGGTGACCAAAGAAAATTTTGTCACGGCCTATACCCCGTATCAGGCGGAGATCAGCCAGGGAATACTGCAGTCCATTTTTGAGTATCAGACGCTGATCTGCCGGCTCACCGGCATGGATGTGTCCAATGCCTCGGTATATGACGGGGCCACAGCGGCGGCTGAGGCTGCAGCTATGTGCCGCGATCGGAAGCGGACAGTGATCTGTGTGTCGGCGGCCGTTCAGCCTGCGGTGCTGGGGACAATCCGCACCTATGCTTTCGGCAGCGGTGCGGAGGTGGTGGTAGCTCCGATAAAGGACGGGCGGACTGACGCTGCAGCTCTGGAAGGAATTTTGGACGGGCGGACGGCCTGCCTGTATGTCCAGCAGCCCAATTATTATGGACAGCTGGAGGACTGTGAGGCGTTGGCAGAGCTTGCTCACGGAGCGGGAGCTAAGTTTATCATGGGCTGCAACCCTATCGCCCTGGGAATTCTGAAGACGCCGGCAGAGTGCGGTGCAGATATCGCCGTGGGCGATGGCCAGCCTCTTGGCATGCCTTTGGCCTGGGGCGGCCCCTATCTGGGCTTTATGGCAGCCAGGGAGAGCATGATGCGCAGACTTCCCGGCCGTATTGTCGGGGAGACGAAGGATGATCGCGGCAACAGAGCTTTTGTGCTGACGCTGCAGGCCAGAGAGCAGCATATCCGAAGGGAAAAGGCCAGCTCCAATATCTGCTCTAATCAGGCGCTGTGCGCGCTGACGGCCGCAGTGTATCTGTCAGCCATGGGAAATGAAGGGCTCAAGGAAGCGGCCGGTCAATGCTATGCCAAGGCTCACTACCTGCAGGCGGAGCTTGCTAAGGCCGGGCTTAAACCGAAATACAAGAGAGATTTCTTCCATGAGTTTGTTACGGAGAGTGAGATACACAGCTCTATCCTGCTTAAATGGCTGGAGGAAAAGGGAATCCTCGGCGGTCTGCCGTTAAGCCGCAGCGATATTCTCTGGTGCGTGACAGAGAAAAATACAAAGGCTGAAATGGATGAGCTGGTGAGCGCGGTGAAGGAGGTGAGCCGGTTATGCGATTGATTACGGAGAAGGGAAGAGAGGGAAGAGGCCTGTCGATCCTGCCGCCCTGCGATGTGGAGATGGTCCGTCCTGAAGAAAAGGACTGCCGGAAGCTTCCTCTGGATATGCCCGCCGTGTCGGAGACGGAGATCAGCCGCCATTATTCTGCTCTGGCCCGCAGAACCCATGGCGTCAACGACGGTTTTTACCCTCTGGGTTCCTGTACAATGAAGTATAATCCGAAGATTGATGAGGAGGCCGCCGCTCTGCCAGGATTTGCACAGGTCCATCCTCTGCAGCCGGCTGAGACAGTGCAGGGCTGCATGGAGGTGCTGTACCTGGCGGAAAAATATCTCTGCGAGATCACCGGTATGTCGGCTATGACCTTTCAGCCGGCTGCCGGCGCTCACGGTGAATTTACCGGACTTTTGCTGATCAAGGCCTGGCATCACAGCCGAGGCGATGAGAAGCGGACAAAGATTATCGTCCCGGACTCGGCTCACGGCACTAATCCGGCCAGTGCCGCTATGGCTGGGTTTACCGTGGTCAATGTTCCTTCGGCTCCCGACGGCTCAGTGGACCTGGATGCGCTTAAGGCGGCCGTGGGGGAGGATACGGCGGGACTGATGCTGACCAATCCCAATACAGTGGGAATGTTTGATGAGAACATTCTGGAAATCACCAGGATCGTCCATGAGACCGGCGGTCTCAACTACTATGATGGAGCCAACCTGAATGCCATCATGGGGATCGCCCGTCCCGGAGATATGGGATTTGATGTGGTTCACCTGAACCTGCACAAGACCTTCGCCACTCCTCACGGAGGCGGCGGCCCTGGCAGCGGTCCTGTGGGCTGCACAGAGGTCTTGGCCCCCTTCCTGCCGGGCGCCAGAGCGGTGCAGAAGGAAGACGGGAGCTATGGCTGGACCGGCGGTGAGCAGACGATCGGCAGCGTCAAGGCCTTCTATGGCAACTTCCTGGTAGTGGTGAAGGCCCTGACCTATATCCTGACTCTGGGCAGGGAGGGAATCGTGGAAGCCTCCCGCAATGCCGTTCTCAATGCCAATTATCTGCGGGTAAAAATCAAAGATGCCTATCCGATGGCCTATGAGGGCCTGTGTATGCATGAATTTGTGGTGAGCCTGCAGCAGTGGAAGGACAAGTACGGGGTAAGCGCTCTGGATGTGGCCAAGGCTCTCCTCGACCACGGCATTCATCCGCCTACGATGTATTTCCCTCTGATTGTCCACGAGGCTCTGATGTTTGAGCCTACAGAGACGGAAACGCGCGAGACCTTGGACGAGGCGGCGGATGTCCTTCTGGACATCGCCCGTCTGGCGCAGACTGATCCAGGTGCTCTGCATGCCTGCCCGAACACCACTCCCATCGGGCGGCCTGACGAAGTGGCCGCCGCCCGGCATCCGGTGGTAAAGGGGTAAAGCGCGGCTTTTTGCCGAATTGCTGGCATCAGCCGTTATCCGGTTCTGCTTCATGTTCCGGAAGATAATCGGTTTTCTTTTCATCGAAAAGCGCCAGAAAGCCTCTTGCAGCAAAAGAAAGGAAACGGCTGTGCTGCCAGACAATACACAGACGTGAGATGCAGTCGGGGCAATCGACTTCCTTATAAATCATATCATTTCTGCCGGCGTAGTGGGTAGCAATTCTCGGAACGAGAGCTATCCCTGCGCCGGCAGTTGCCCATAGTGTGGCTGTGCGCACATCATTGCTCTTGCAGACGATATAAGGCTCAAAACCGGATTTATGGCAGGCATTTTCAATCCGTCCTTCAAACCGCCGATGGTAGATTAAAGGACGATCTTTCAGCTCTTCTATTTGTATCACATCCTTGCCGGGGCACCAATCAAAACTTTTCTGCATTAAGGCAACCAAAGGCTCCGGATCCAGATATTTCTGGTTTAGCGTCTCCTTTTTGAAGGGGGTACGAATAACAGCCAGTTCAATAATTCCGGCCTCGATCCAGTCGATCAGTTCTATTGTATTTCCTTCATGAATTTCAAAACGGATGTGGGGGTATGCGCGATGAAAGGCCAAAACCCGATCATCTGTCATAACGGCTCCGGAGGTGGAGACTGTTCCGATATGCAGAGTTCCTGCATGGCCTTTGCGGCATTCTTCCAATTCTCGAATAGTCGTATCGGCTAATTCCAGCATGTGGTGAGCTCGTTTGTACAATAATTTGCCTTCATCGGTAAGAATAACTTTTCGCGGCCCTCTTTCCAGGAGCCTAACACCCAGTTCCTGCTCCAAAAGTTTGATCTGATGACTGAGAGGAGGCTGGGACATATGCAGCTTACGGGCAGCAGCGCTGATATTCTCCTCCTCCACAACAGCAATAAAATATTGAAGCTGTTTCAAATCCATAGGACATCTCTGACCCAATCCCGGTGAAAAGGACTGGTGTTTCTCCTTCCCTTAATTTTTTATATTTCCATAATCTGTAAGCAAACTTTTCAAATGAGAAATAAGCTAGCTATTTTTTAGTATAGCATCTCATTTTCCTTCAGGCAATTCCAAGCGGTGTCCTGTACAAAAGAAAATATCTTTTTAAATACTATATGAATAAAATATATCTCCCATATATAATCAATATTTCACAAATAGCAGGACAAGTGATACACTGGAATCGGATGTAATTCTTTGCTGTTGGGAGGGAAGCTGATGAAAGCCATTGTTGTGCTTTACGATAGCCTGAATAAACGTTTCCTGCCGCCCTATGAGCCTGGATGCGGAACGATTGCCCCGAATTTTAAAAGACTGGCCGAACACAGCATAAAATTCGAAAATAGCTGTGTGGGGAGTATGCCGTGTATGCCAGCCAGGCGGGAACTGCATACAGGGAGATATAACTTTCTTCATCGGGAATGGGGACCTCTGGAGCCATTTGATGATTCTATGCCGCAGATCCTGAGAAACAACGGAATTTATACGCATTTGATCAGCGACCATTTACATTATTGGGAGGATGGCGGAAGCACTTATCATAATCGCTATTCTTCCTGGGAGATTGTACGAGGTCAGGAAGGAGATCATTGGAAGGGGCAGGTGAAAGAACCGCAGATTCCTCCCGTAGTAAAGATTCCGCAAAAGCAAACGGGAGGCGGTACGTCAGGCTTATGGCGTTACGATTGGGTAAACAGGGATTATATTCGTACAGAAAAAGATTTTCCGCAGACGAAATGTTTTGACCTTGCCTGTGAATTTATAGAAAAAAATAGGAGGCAGGACAACTGGCTTCTGCATTTGGAAACCTTTGACCCACATGAGCCTTTCTATGTGCCGCAAAAATATTTAAATTTGTATCCGGAGGACTATAAAGGAAAACATTTTGACTGGCCTAGGGGAAGGACGGAGGAGACAAAGGAGGAGATCGCACACTGCCGCAGACAATATAGAGCGCTGACGACCATGTGCGATTATAATCTAGGAAGAATACTAGATCTGATGGACAGATGGGATCTGTGGAGAGATACACTGTTAATTGTGGGGACCGATCATGGATTCCTTCTCGCGGAACATGGATACTGGGGTAAAAATCAGATGCCTTATTATCAGGAAATTGCAGCCACGCCTTTATTTATTTGGGATCCGCGCTATCCAATCGGCGGAGTGAGCAGGAGGGCTTTAGTGCAGATGATAGACTGGGCGCCTACTCTGCTTTCTTATTTTGGATGCCCCATACCGCCGGATGTTCAGGGAGAGGATTTGTCAAAGGTTTTGCAGTGGGATGAACCTATACGTAAATATGCGCTCTATGGCGTGTTTGGCGGGCATGTGAACATTACAGATGGCAGATATGTGTATATGCGGGCGCCTGTGCAAGAAAAAGCTGATGAATTGTATAATTATACCTTAATGCCAATGTATATGAATGAAAGGTTTTCTGCGGCAGAACTGCGAGAGGCAGCTTTGTCCCCTCCCTTTTCTTTTACGAAAGACTGTCCGGTACTGAAAATAAAAGCAAAAGACAAATACAAAGCCGGAAAATTTGGCACACTTCTCTTTGATTTGCAGGAGGATCCGAATCAAATCTGTCCCATACAAAACAGTGCGATCGAGGCGGGAATGCAAAAAGCTCTTATCGATTTGATGAGAGAAAACGACAGCCCTCCGGAGCAATTCGTGCGTTTGGGCTTGAATTAATCGCTCTGAGGCATGCTTGCGTTGGCAAGCATGCCTATTATTGTTAGGCCAAGGGCCTGTTTCCATTGTGTAGTTTTTCGTGTTCCGAAAAACGGAACTTTGGAAACAAAAAACCACCTGCTATGCAGGTGAGTCAGCATTGCTTTAGCTTACAGTAAAAAACC
>CALWGV010000059.1 GCA_944380185.1 uncultured Lachnospiraceae bacterium | reverse complement strand
CCTTTGCTCTTCACAGTTAGGGAGATTATACGGTCCTTCCATAGAAAAGTCAACCCTGTTATTCCGCTTGCGCGCACTGCCTCAGCCTTCCAGCTTGCTCACAAAATCGGTCATAACCTCCGATACCTTGATCTGCTGGGGACATACCGCCTCGCAGCTGCGGCAGCCGATACAGGCGTTCGGACGCTTGTCCTCCGGGACCGCCGACAGAGCCATCGGAGCGATGAAGCCTCCCTGGGTAAAGCTGTGCTCATTGTACAGGGCCAGCAGAGAAGGGATGTCCAGGCCCTGCGGGCAGTGGGATACGCAATAATGGCAGGCCGTGCAGGGCACCGTCGTCTTCTTCGTCATTCCGTCGGCGATGGACAGAAGCGTATCCATCTCTTCTTTATTCAGCGGCCTGTCCTCCTCGAAGGTGCGGATGTTTTCCTGCATCTGCTCCATATTGGACATGCCGGAGAGCACCATTTTCACCTCCGGAATGGTCTGCAGAAAACGGAAGGCCCAGGCCACGGTCTTTTCGTCGGGACGAAGGGCATGGAGTTTCTCCTCATCTGCTGCAGCCAGGGAGACCAGGCGTCCGCCGCGCACCGGTTCCATCACCCATACCGGAATGCCGTACTGCTTTAAGAGCTCCACCTTTCCCCTGGCGTCCTGGAAGGTCCAATCCAGGTAATTTAGCTGAATCTGGCAGAATTCCATGTCCTTGCCGTAGGCTTCCAGGAAACGCTTCATCACCTCCACGCTGCCATGGGCCGAAAAGCCAAGATGACGGATCCTTCCTGCCTTCTTCTGCTCCATCAAATACTGGTAAATGCCGTACTTCTCGTCCAGATAAGCATCGATATTCATCTCGCAGGCATTGTGAAACAGATAAAAATCAAAATATTCCACCTGGCATTTCTCCAGCTGCTTCTCGAAGATTTCCTTCACCTTGTCCATATTGGACAGGTCGTAGCCAGGGAACTTCGTCGCAAGGTAAAATTTCTCCCGGGGATAGCGGGCCAGGGCCTTTCCCATCACCAGCTCCGAATTGCCGCCGTGATAACCCCAGGCCGTATCGTAATAATTGATCCCGTGAGCCATGGCGTAATCCACCATCTCAAAGGCTTTCTGCTGGTCGATCTTTCCGTCGTCACCCTCCACCACCGGCAAACGCATGGCTCCCATGCCCAGCCCGGACAGCTTCAGATCCTGGAATTCTCTGTAAACCATACTTTCTTCCTCCTGTCAATCTGTTTTGTTTTCGGATCATTTCTTATTATACCAATTAGAGCTGGCTCCAAGTCAATCCCCCTATTCCTGTTTCTATCCCCATTCCTATTCCTATCTTTATTCCTGTTCCTATCCCTGCCTCTTATCCCTGTCTCTTACCTCTGTCTCTACCGCCCGGCCCTGGCGAAATAATCTGACAGCACCTGACGGATATGGTAATACCGCCTGGCATAGGAATTGTCAATCCGAATCAGTTCCATACCGTGATCCCGGCAGATTTTCTCCTTTTTCCGGTCCCGGCGGCGCACCGCCTCATCCTCCAAGTGTTCTCTGCCGTCCAGCTCAATGACTAAAATGGGCATCTCCCTGCCATCATAATCCCTCTGATACACCACAAAGTCAAACTGACCGGTATAAAATAAATCCGAATAGGGCTTATTATCCTGAAACACCTGCTTGACCGGCACCTCCCGCTTTACACTGCACCGGCCTGTTCCGTTTAAAATATTGTCCAGAGCTGTGCTCAGGCTCTCTAAGAATGCCTCCTCCGTTTTGGTGCTGTAGGGCTTGACCCCCAGTGCGCGGGAATGGGTCTGGCGGGACGTCACCTGGGTCTGTCCGTTTTCCTTCACATACTGCACCAGCTCGTAGAGATCGTCGCCGCCGTTTAGTCCGCCGTTTTCTTCCCCCTTGCCGTCTGTTTTCAGCCCGGCCTGCGCCGCCGCATGGAGCCGCTCGATATTGCGGGAGCTGCCCACCATTACCAGCTGCTGCCTGGCCCGGGAGGTTGCCACATTGATCAGCTCCTTGTTGTTTTTCAGCCAGTCATAGGTCCCCGGACCAGTCCGGTCGGTCAGAGCCAAAGAAAAAAGAATCACATCCTTCTCATCTCCCTGAAAAGCATGGACAGTCCCGCAGGAAGCATTGTTTACTCCTCGGGCCTTCAATTCCTGCTGGATACAGTCCTTCTGATTCACGAACGGCGTAATGATTCCGATCCTTTTATCCGGATTGCGGGCCGCATACTCAGCCGCCCAGGCCGCCTCCTCCGGAGCGCAGTTTTTCATCTCGCTGCCGGCACTTTTGACCTCCACATAGACCAGGGGGTGAGCCGACTGGACGGAGCTGTCCACCTTGAGCTTGCTGTTGTAATACTTTTTGTTGTTAAACCCGATGATCCGGCGATGACACCGGTAGTGGTGAGCCAGCAGTGTCTCTTCGCTGACCGAATCGCTGGCCAGATAGGTTTTGTAAATGGAATTCTGCCTGTAATCATATTCCTCGGACACATGATAGCGCCCGCGCAGAATCTCATTGGTCCGAGGATCCAGCTGAATAACCGGCCGCAGCTGCTGAGGATCTCCCACTAACATCAGGCTCTTTCCCCGCAGCACCGGAATCAGAGACATGGCCACGTTGCACTGACTGGCCTCGTCGATAATCGTCATATCAAAGTGAGGCTGCGGCTCTGCCAGCTTGTGTGCCCCAATGCAGGTAGTCAGCACCACCGGGAATATCTTCAGAAAGTTTTTCAGATTTTCCGTCTCCGACAAATATTTTTCAAAACGGTCCACCCGATCTTCCTTTTCGGAAAAAATCAGGTCCTTCAGGACTGCGTTTTCAGGCCGGTCCAGTCTCTGTATATGGCGAGCCGACTCATAGTAAAAATAGCTGAACAGATATTTCTGGTCGTCCGGCAGCAGCCTTAAGGCCTCCTCGGTGGAAAACTCGCCCAGCTGCCTGCGCCTCTTCTCCAGCCGCACCCGCTGCCGGTCATGGATATCTGCATACAGAGCAAAATGGCGGCTCTGCGTCTGCTCCAGCTTGTCCATAGCATCGGACCGCTCCTGCAAATCCATAGCCTCCTCATAGCGCTTGAGAAGAGAGGTCAGTTCCCTGAGCTTGCCCTCCTCCAGTTTTTTGTTGCGGTCCAGGCTGTCTTCCAGCACCCGGATTTTGCCGGCCTCCAAATAGAGCTCCTTCATCCGTTCCAGAGCTTCCTCTTCCTTCTCCCGGTTGCCTAAACGCACCGCCGGAAACGGAATATGCCCCCGGAAGCACTCCAGACGGGCAAGCTCCTCATAGACGCCGTCCACCGGATGATTGTTGTAGGAGGACACCAGGACAGTCCTCCCATTAAAGAAAGCCGTCGTAACTGTATTGATGATGGTGCTGGTCTTGCCGGTACCCGGAGGCCCCTGAACATAGGCCAGCGGATATTTCATTCCGTTGTAAATAGCCAGAAGCTGATCCAGATTCACCCGGCGGTTTAACAAGGCAAAGGGATAGTCCTTGCGCCGCACCGGCTTTTCTGTCAGCTCGCCGAAGAAGGCCCGCACCGGATAGGGGATGTCTTTCTCTCCATCGGCATAAAGACGGGCAACCGCTCCGTACTCTTCATCCAGATCCACCTGCATGTCCCGGCCCACCGCCAGGACATAGGGCAGGTCGTTGACATACATGCTGTGGGGCCTGCGGGCAGCGATGCAATCCTTGATCCGCTCAATATTTTTCTCAAAATGCTCCAGCAGCCCGTAATCCTCTGCATCCAGAAAGCTGCGGATGCTTTGTTTTCTCTCCGCCAGCTGATATTCATAGCAGACCGTCGCCTCTCTGGCCGGACGCAGCACGCTTCTTCGCACGTCGAAGAGAAGTCTGCGGTAAGCCAGGACATACAGCCCCCGGGAGGTATTTACACTGAGAAGGTTAAGTCCCAGCTCCACCTGCTTCATCTTCTTCATCTCGCCAGTCTTTTTGTCCCGGCCAAATTCTTCCACCAGAGCGGCAAACTGCTCTGCGGACAGATGGCATTCCCCTTCCCGGTGGAGACTCTCTCCCAGCGCCACATCGTCGAGCTTTCGCAGGAGAGAATATTCCGTATAATAAGGCGTCGTATCCATGCGGCTGCACTGGGCCAGATAGTCGAGAATTTTCAGATTGGCCACATTTCCAAATATACTCCCATATTTTTCTGGGTTCTGCTGGATATCAGAGAGCAGCCGCTCGTTGCGCTCTTCATAGGTACCCTCGATCACCCGCGCCGAAAGAATGGATGAAATATAGATTCGGTTAAACAGCATCATCTCAAAGGTGCCCAGATGGAGTCCGCGCACCTTAAGCGTTCCCTCTGCCGGATCCAGATCCAGAATGCTGATCCAGTAGCGGGTGACCTGTTTTTCCCGATTTCGGTATTCGATCTGGAGCCATTTCCCCTCATGAATGGCCCGGAATATCTCTCTCCCTGTCTTTTCCATCGCCCTGCCTCTAATGCTGATGCACTGTTATCAGGGCTATTATATCTTTTTTTCCTGAGAATGACAAGACAGCCAGCCGGAGGGAGCCCCGTCATAGACCAGTTGCCCCTCCCGCAGGACCAGCACCCGGTCAAAAAGCTCCAGATGCTCCATCTCGTGAGTAACCACCAGGCAGGTATCCGCGCTGCCCAAAATCTGCTCCATGGCCCTTCGCCCCAGGGACTGCTGCAGCCGCGCCATTCAATGACATATATCGCTCTCATTCCAGTACATCATAATAAAAGGCTTCCAGCTCCTTCGCTCCCATCAGCTTCGGCACCGGATAGAGAGGATTGCCCTCATGGGCCGCCATGCGCGCCAGTTCAGGAATGTCCTCCCTGCGGATCCCTTTCAGCTTCTCCGGGATGTCCAGACGTCTCTGCATATCCTTCACCGCCTGGATAAATTTCGCCGCCCCGGACCAGTCGCTCTCTCTGCTGTCGGAAATACCGATGGCTACAGCCAGATCATGAAGCTTCCGGTGCGCTGCCTTTCCATATGCCTCCAGCACATAGGGCAGGAGCACCGCGTTGGCCAGTCCATGAGGTACATTGTACTTGCCTCCCAGCGAGTGAGCTACCGCATGAACATAACCCACGTAGGATTTGGTAAAAGCGCTTCCGGCCAAATAAGCCGCCCGCAGCATATTTCTCCTGGCCGCCATATTATTGCCGTCTTCGTAGGCATCAAAAATATTGGCAAAAATCAGCTGCACCGCCTTTATGGAATCCGCTCGGGTCTGACGGGTAGTGGAGCGTCCAATATAAGCCTCCACCGCATGAGTCAGCGCGTCCATGCCTGTGGTGGAGGTAAGATGGGGCGGCAGGCTGCGCGTCACCTCCGGGTCCAGCACCGCATAGCGGGGAATCAGCGGAAAATCATTGATCGGATATTTGTGGCGGGTCTCGCTGTCGGTAATGACGGCGGCCAGCGTCGTCTCGCTGCCGGTGCCGGCCGTAGTGGGGATGGCAATCAGAAGAGGCAGCCTTTTATGTACCTTGAGAATGCCTTCCATCTGCGCCAGACTCTGTCTGGGCTTTGCAATCCTGGCGCCTACCGCCTTGGCGCAGTCAATGGAGGAGCCGCCGCCAAAACCGATAATGGCCTGACAGCCGCCGGCCAGATATTTGGCCCGCGCCTCCTCCACATTGTCTGTGGTGGGATTCGCCACCGTCTTATCGTATACCACGCAGGCGATACGCTCTTTTTTTAGCAGCTGTTCCAAGGGAGCAGTCAGCCCGCAGCCCCGGATGCTCCCATCGGTTACCAGCAGGACGCGCCGGATCGACTTTTTCTTAAACAGTGTCGGCAGGGCGCTTATGCTGTGCAGCATCTCCGGTTTCCGATAGGGCAGCACCGGCAGCGCCAGGCGCAGTACAATCTGATAGGTACGGCAATATACTTTCTGGATTGGATTCACGAGTTTTCTCCTTCTTCTTCACATATTTTCTGCAGGTTGCCGGCAATCCGCCTCAGCGATCGGTACAGAACTCTTCTATCCTCCGCTGTCAGCCCCTGGCCGCCCCGTTCCATGGCGTCCTCCACCACCCGAATGATATGCCGCGTAATAATTCTGCCCTGCGAGGTCAGATACACACGGGAGCGATATCTCCGCCCGGTTTTCGGCATTTCCACATACACCAGCTCATATTCCCGCAGCCGCGAAACAGCTCTCGAAACAGCCGCCTTATCCTCCATGCACAGTTCGGCTAACTGCGCCGAGGTCAGCCCCGCCGGATGCTGATACAGATTCAGCATACACATAACATGGGGCCCTTTCAGCCCCAGCTCCGTCATCTCCCGGCTCTTAATCTTCTGGATGCAGCGGTAAATCTGATTGATATACAGCACAAATTGTTCAAAACGGTCAACCATAAAAACCTCCAATTTTTAACGGTCAGAAGTTCTTACATATGGTATCACAAAGATGTTGACGCGTCAACATCTCCTGCAAATGATATCCATACAATTTTTTCGGAAAAATATCCCAAAAGCAAGGGCTGTCATTGTTTTCTTTTATCATAGAAAAAGCTGCTGCCCGACCAATATTCTCGGTCGGACAGCAGCCCTTATTCCCTTATTCTGTTATTCTATGGCAGATACTGCCGCTTTGCACAGCTTACAGCCAGCTTCTGTCTTACAGCTTACTGATTGCCGCCGTACAGAGCCACCAGCTTCTGCAGGTAAGCATATTTTTCCTTAGCCAGCTCCTCAGACTTATCGAACAGGGCCTCTGCCTTGGTCGGATTGGAGCGAACCAGAGAGTTGTAGCGAACCTCGCCGTTTAAGAAGGTCTTGTAGCCCTCATAGTTGGGAGCCTTGGAATCCAGCATGAAGGCAGGCTTGCCCTCGGCAGCCAGACGAGGATCGTAGCGGAAGCAGTTCCAGTAACCAGCCTGTACGGCCTCCTTCTCCTCGGTCTGCGCCTTGCTCATGCCCTTCTTGATGCCGTGGTTGATGCAAGGAGCGTAAGCGATGATGATGGAAGGACCATTGTAGCTCTCAGCCTCCACAAAGGCCTTGATGCACTGGTTCATATCAGCGCCCTGGGCGATCTGGGCCACATACACATAGCCATAGCTCATGGCAATGCTGGCCAGGTCTTTCTTCTTGGTCTCCTTGCCTCCGGCAGCGAACTGAGCGACAGCGCCCACGTTGGTAGCCTTGGAGGACTGTCCGCCAGTGTTGGAGTAAACCTCGGTATCAAACACCAGGATGTTGACATCCTGACCGGAAGCGATCACATGATCCAGGCCGCCGAAGCCGATATCGTAGGCCCAGCCGTCGCCGCCCAGGATCCACTGAGACTTCTTGGACAGGAAATCCTTCTGCTTCAGGATCTCTTTCGCCTTGTCGCAGCCGCAGGCCTCCAGAGCCTCTACCAGCTTATCGGTAGCGGTGCCGTTTAACGCACCCACCTCATAGGTATCCAGCCACTCTTTGCCGGCAGCTTTCACGGCCTCGTTGTCACCGTTGTTTACCAGATCCTCTACCTTGGTCTTCAGAGCGCCGCGGATCGCGTTCTGGGCCAGCTTCATGCCGTAGCCGAACTCAGCGGCATCCTCAAACAGGGAGTTGGACCAGGCAGGACCCTGTCCCCTCTTGTTCATCGTATAAGGAGTGGACGGAGAGGAGTTGCCCCAGATGGAAGAACATCCCGTAGCGTTGGCAATGTAAGCACGGTCGCCGAACAGCTGGGTCATCAGCTTCGCGTAAGGGGTCTCACCGCAGCCTGCGCAGGCGCCGGAGAACTCAAGCAGAGGCTGCTTGAACTGGCTGCCCTTGACCGTAGTCTCTTTGAACTTCTCCAGAACCTCGGGCTTCACATCCAAAGTGCGGCCGAAATCGAATACCTCCTGCTGATCCACGTTCTCCTCGAAGGAGGCCATGGTCAGAGCCTTCTCACCCTTCTTGCCAGGGCATACATTCGCGCAGGAACCGCAGCCCGTGCAGTCCAGAGCGGAAATGCTCATCGTGAAGTAATATCCGGGCATACCCATCATCGGCAGCTTCTTCATGCCGGCAGGAGCCTTGGCGGCCTCCTCCTCGGTGGTAACCACAGGGCGGATTACCGCATGAGGGCATACATAGGAGCAGAAGTTGCACTGAATGCAGTTGTCAGGATTCCATACCGGCACATCGGTGGCAATACCGCGCTTCTCATAGGCAGCGGTGCCGGAAGGAGTGGAGCCGTCCACATATTCCTTGAATGCGGATACGGGCAGGTTATTGCCCTCCTGGCCATTTACAGCCACCTGGATATTGGCAACAAATCTCTCAGTAGCGTTCTTAGCAGAGCTGATCTGCTCGCCCAGAGGCTCGTCCTCGCAGTTCTTCCAGCTCTCGGGGATCTGGATCTCCACGATTCTCTGCGCGCCGGCATCGATGGCAGCATAGTTCATGTTAACGATATCATCGCCCTTTCTGCCATATGTAGCCTTGGCAGCCTTCTTCATCAGGTCGATAGCCTGCTCCTCGGGGATGATGTTGGCCAGCTTAAAGAAAGCGGACTGCAGGATGGTGTTGATCCTTCTGCCCAGACCGATCTCCTTGCCGATATCGATACCGTCGATGGTATAAACCTTGATATTGTTCTCTGCGATATATCTCTTGGCCTGTCCGGGCAGATGATGCTCCAGCTCCTCAGGACTCCAGGAGCAGTTGAGCAGGAAGGTTCCGCCGGGCTTGATGTCCTGAACCATGTTGTACTTGCGCACATAGGCAGGGCAGTGGCAGGCCACGAAGTTAGCCTTGGAAATCAGGTAGGTGGATTTGATCTTGTCCTTGCCGAAGCGCAGGTGAGAGATCGTCACACCGCCGGATTTCTTGGAATCGTAATCAAAGTATGCCTGCGCATACATATCGGTGTTGTCGCCGATGATCTTGATGGAGTTCTTGTTGGCGCCCACGGTACCGTCGGAGCCCAGACCCCAGAACTTGCAGCTGATGATGGAATCCGGCGTGGTGTCGGGATCCTCTTCCACCGGCAGGCTCAGGTTGGTCACATCGTCCACGATGCCGATGGTGAATACCTTCTTGTCGGTGTTCTTGTAAACGGCGATGATCTGGCCGGGAGTGGTGTTCTTTGAGCCCAGACCGTAACGGCCGGAAAGCACGGGCACGCTGTCGAACTTGGAGCCCTTCAGAGCAGCCACCACATCCAGATACAGAGGCTCGCCCATGGCGCCGGGCTCTTTGGTTCTGTCCAGAACAGAGATCACCTTTACGCTGTCCGGAATCACATCGATCAGATGCTTAGCGCTGAAAGGACGGTACAGACGAACCTTGACCACGCCCACCTTCTCGCCTCTGGCCATCAGGTAGTCAACGGTCTCGTCGATGGTCTCGCACACGGAGCCCATGGCTACGATCACATGCTCAGCATCGGCAGCGCCGTAGTAGTTGAACAGCTTATAGTTGGTGCCGATCTTCTCATTGACTTTGTTCATGTACTCTTCTACGATGCCGGGCATAGCGTCATAGTAGGGATTGCATGCCTCTCTGGCCTGGAAGAAGATGTCAGGGTTCTGCGCAGAACCATTCTGACGGGGATGGTTGGGATTCAGTGCGTTGGCGCGGAAAGCATCCACAGCGTCCATATCCACCAGATCCTTCAGATCCTCATAGTCCCAGGTCTCGATCTTCTGAATCTCATGGGAGGTACGGAATCCGTCAAAGAAATTGATGAAAGGCAGGCGGCCCTTGATGGCGGCGCAGTGCGCAACGGGAGTCAAGTCCATGACCTCCTGCACGCTGGACTCGCACAGCATAGCTACGCCGGTCTGACGACATGCATAGACGTCCGAGTGATCGCCGAAAATGGAAAGGGCATGGCTGGCGATAGCGCGCGCGGATACGTTAAACACGCCCGGCAGCTGCTCGCCGGCAATCTTATAAAGGTTAGGGATCATCAGCAGAAGACCCTGAGAAGCCGTAAAGGTCGTCGTCAGAGCGCCTGCTGCCAGGGAACCGTGTACAGCACCGGCCGCACCGGCCTCGGACTGCATCTCGGTCACCTTAACGGTCTGGCCGAAAATGTTCTCGCGTCCCTGAGTCGCCCACTCGTCAGTGGCCTCTGCCATCACGGACGAAGGGGTAATCGGGTAGATGGCAGCTACATCGGAATAAGCATACGACACATGTGCCGCGGCATGGTTGCCATCCATGGATTTCATTTTTCTACCCATAAATCATGTTCCTCCTAATGGTAATATTGAGTTTATACCGCTATTTCTCATTATACATTCATCGTCCGTAACTTGTCAAATGCGTATTGCAAAAAGTACAAGAAAATGTATCGAAAACAGGGAGGTTGTGGGAAATTTGTTGCGAACACGCTGCCCATCCGGTCTCTTGCCGCCGGATATTATTGTGATGCTGTGCCCTCTTTATTTCCGGTCTTTTTCTCCGTACTGTTCACGCAGATGGGCCGCCAGTGCGTCGATAAAAATCCGATTCTCCGGAGCTCTCCCTGTCAGCATTTCGTCGCCGAAGATTTCTCCCAGCAATTCCTTATCGCCATACATCCAGATTTTTTCTTTCAGTCTTCTGATATTTTTCTCCACACACCCCGGGCTGAATCCACAGCTGATCGCCGTCTCAATATATAAGCCCTTGCACACATAGGCAATCAGCTCCGGCTCTTCCACCGCCCTCGCGGTGGCATATACCGCAGGCCAAAAACCGGCATAGCTTCCGTTTGCTCCCAGCTTTCTCCAAAGCCTCTCCGCCTCCTTCTCCCATTTTATCCTTTGTCTCATTATTTGTATGTCCTCCTTTTCTTTACTTTTCATATTGATCTTCCCATATTTGGAAAGTTATGGTACTTAAAAACATTCGCCTTCTTTCGACCATCCCGGTCGAACCCCTTTACAACTTTCTCGATAAATTCGCTCTCATTAAAAAGAACGGACAAAAAATAGAGCCATCCTTTATTTCAATGATTTCAATGGCTCTCTCAAAAACAGTCCTTCAGCCTTTCAGCCTTCCTGCATCATATTGATTTTTTGACAGCGCAATGCTACGATATTTATACTTCAAATAATGTATGGCAAACCAGGAGGATCAATTTTGTTTTTTACAGAGGAGAAAATAGCAAGGCGCATTCAAGAGCTCCAAAGCCGGCGTTATATTAATATGGAAAATATAGCTCCGATGGAAGCTATGGAAGGGACAAACGGCTGCGATGAAGTTTACACACATGTTCCGGAGCATTTTAATGGAAGACCTTTTGCCCTGGGCGAACGTTTCTGCGGTCGGAATAAATTTCTGTGGCTGCGCAAAAAAATCGTGCTTCCGCAAAGCAAACCAGGCTGCGAAGTGTTCGGCTTATTTGACTTTGGGAAAACCGACGGCGATTTCAACAGTGGTTTTGAGTCCCTGCTATACATCGACGGTCATCCCTATCAGGCAGTTGACACGTACCACCGCGATGTCCTGCTTGAGCCCTTTGCCGGAAAAGAAATCACGATGATTTTCCTTCTTTGGACAGGCCGCGGCGGTCAACAGTATGAAACCGTATTTGCACATAAATTTCGTCAGGCTCAGCTGGGTTATCTGCACAAGGCCACCGACGAACTCTATTATCTCTGCCGCGCCGCCCTGGAAACCGCACGTATCCTGCAGGAGGACGACTGTAACCGCGATATTCTGCTGGATGCGCTGGAACACTGCATGCTCTGCCTGAATTGGGACGAGGATAAGTTCTATGATTCCGTCCCCGCATCTCTCATCTGTCTTAAAAAAATCTTGAAGGCCAACAGGCAGGAAAGCCCTGTCACCGTTCACTGCATCGGCCAGACGCACATCGATGTGGCATGGCTGTGGCGGTATAAAGATACTCGCGAAAAAGTGCAGCGCTCCTGCACAACTGCCCTGCGCCTGATGGAGGAATTTGACTGGTTTATCTTCCTGCTCACGCAGCCGCAGGTCTATCGGTATCTGAAGGATGACTGTCCCGAACTCTACGACAGGATAAAAGAAAAAATCAAATCCGGCCGTTGGGAGCCGGAAGGCGGAATGTGGCTGGAGGCCGACTGCAATATCAGCTCCGGCGAGGCTTTGACCCGGCAGTTCCTGCATGGCATACGTTTCTTTCAGCAGGAATTTGGAAAAACATGTGAATACCTGTGGCTGCCCGATGTCTTTGGCTACAGCTGGGCCCTGCCCCAGATTCTCCGGCAATGCAATATTAAGACTTTTATGACTACCAAAATCAGCTGGAATCAGTTCAATACCATGCCCAACGATGTCTTCTTCTGGCGCGGCATCGACGGCAGCGAAGTCCTTACCTATTTTATGGAAGTTCCGCCGGAACACGGCGGCATTGCCGACCGCTATTCCACCTACAACGGGATGATGGACCCGCATGCCATTCTGGGCAGCTGGAAAAAATTTCGCAATCGCGACATCTCCCGCGATGTCTTAGTGGGCTACGGGTATGGAGACGGAGGCGGAGGCGTCAGCAGAGATATGCTTAAGATGGAACTGGCCATGCAGGAGATTCCGGGGCTTCCCAAAATTCAGCCGGATACCGCGGGCAATTTTTTCCGCAGGCTGCACCAAAATGTAAAAGAGACAGATCACTTCATTCAGACGTGGGACGGCGAGCTGTATCTGGAATATCACCGCGGAACATACACCACCCAGGCCAGAAACAAGCGCTGGAACCGCAAGCTGGAGTTAAAGCTGGCGGAGACAGAATGGCTTTCCAGCCTATATTCTCTTTCCGGCGGACAATATCCCCGCAAAACGCTTGATCAGGCATGGGAAACCTTACTGCGCAACCAGTTTCATGACGTGATTCCCGGCTCCTCAATCCATGAGGTCTACGAAGATTCTCTCAGAGAATACCGGGAGGCGGACGATATGCTGAACGCCGCGCGGCAGGATATTTTTTCCGGCCTCTCCAAACAAGCCGCCAGAGAATTTACCGTATTTCATTTCGGAAGTTTTCTCCGCAGCGACTGCATAGAACTGCCGGTAGAAGAGACGGGGACTTTTCAGCGGGAAGACGGGACAGTCCTGGACAGCCAGAAAACGGCAGCCGGCACACTTATTTATCTCTCGGCAGAAGCCGCTGTTCCTACGGTTGTCCGATTCGTTCCCGGAGACTCTCCGGAAAACTCCCCCAACACAGCCAGCTCCTTCTCCTACTCCTCTGCAGAGCAAAAGCTCGAAACGCCGCATTATATCCTCATCTGGAATAGAGAGGGACGGCTTTCCTCCCTCTGGGATAAGGACAGCGAAAGAGAAGTTCTGCACGGCGAGGGCAACCGTCTCGAGATATTTGAGGACAAACCGCTCAATTACGATGCCTGGGATATCGACATCTATTATATGCAAAAAGAAGAAACAGCCTCTCTTGCAGGACCGCCAAAGGTGATGGAAGATGGTCCTCTGCGGATGATTCTTCGCTTTGTTTTCACCTACAACTGCTCCTCTTTTATCCAGGATGTCATCGTCTACCGCGACAGCAGGCGCATCGATTTTGTTACCCGCGCCGATTGGCGCGAAAGTCACCGTCTGCTGAAGGTCGCCTTTGCTGTCGATATCCGCAGTACGCAGGCCACCTATGATATTCAGTACGGCCACGCCGAACGCCCCACTCACTGGAACACCAGCTGGGATTGGGCAAAATTCGAGGTGATCGGCCACAAATGGGCTGATCTGTCCGAAACCAACTACGGCGTCAGCCTGCTCAACGACTGCAAATACGGCTACAGCATCAAGGACAATGTGATGAAGCTGTCCCTTCTGCGCAGTCCCAAGCGGCCGGATCCGACTGCCGATATGGGCACCCATGAATTTACTTATTCACTTCTGCCCCACACCGGCAGCGTCACCCAGGGGGATACCATCGAGGAGAGCACAGCGCTCAACATCCCTCTCCAATATTTCGCCGGCAGAGCTGCCGACTCCGGCAAGGCATTTGTACGGCTGAGCAGTCCTGCTCTTTATCTTGATGCCGTCAAAGAAGCGGAGGACGGCAATGGTTACGTGATTCGTGTGCACGAATGCAGAGGCGGCAGTCATAAAGTACAGATCACTTCCGATTACGGCATCAAACGCTTTGCGCTCTGCAATCTCCTGGAGGAGAGAATCGGGCAGATTACAGAAGACAGTGTTATCTCCTTTGCCATCAAACCCTTCGAGATCCGTTCTTACCGAATCTGGCTGGTCTGAATAAATTTTCGGACAGGCCCAAAAGCAAAATTCGCCCCATCTGCCTGGACAGGCGGCAGATGGGGCGAGCAATTTCTATCGGACGGACAAGCAGCTTAGGATATCCCGGCACAGCTTTTCGGGGGACTCCTGCATCCCCTCCTCCAGCCAGACTTCAATACAGCTGTACAGTCCTCCGGCCAAGAAAATTTCCAGCTGTTTGCGATTTATCTCCTGCGGAAAATCGATTTTTTCCATTCCTTTTTTGACAAAGCGCAGACTGCAGTGGAGGGAGTTGGCCGTGAGCTGACTCTGAAACAGCAGCCGGCAGTAATCTTCATGTTTTTTCCAAAAAGAAAAATAGATAAGCAGAACTTTTTCAAGAGTCAGCCGATCCTGTTTTTCAATCTCATCATATAAACCCTTAAACAGCACTTTGGAATAGGCGATCAGCACATCGTCCTTCGACTTAAAATGACGGTAAAAGGTAGCTCTCGTCAAATCCGCCTGGCTGCACAGATCAGAGATCGTTATCTCATCATAAGGCTTTTCCTTCATCAATTCCATAAGAGCCTGGATCATATGGCTGCGGGAACGCAGTTTTGATTTCTCGGACGGGTGATTGTTCATCTGTTACATTTCTCCCAAATTGTATCACTTGAAGCAGAAGTATTGTCTTTTCTTTGATTACATTTTATAATTTACTCAACTTTCCCACCGGCATAATCCATGCTGATGCTTGATTTATCTGGCTAAAAAGTATGTTTTGTTGGTGCATTGACATAAAAATAGCACCTGATCTTTGGTATAATAAGATTAGCG
>CALWGV010000058.1 GCA_944380185.1 uncultured Lachnospiraceae bacterium | reverse complement strand
AAGACAAAGCCATCTGCAGCAGGAGCATTCCAACCAAGACAGGATAGACAATCCCTAATACCTGGAGCATTACCCCGCCGCCGATTCCCACTCCGCCGCCCCAGGTGATTCCTGTCCTTTCGCACCATGCCTGAAGCATACGCAGGGCGGGACAATTTTGTCTGCCCTCGACAAAACCATTTTTAAAAAGCGCGTACAAGCGGAACCGGCAAGAGTGGCTTTTACAGTATTCCTCCGCCTGCAGGAGAAATTCCACTACATGGGAGGGAAGGCCATCCACATACAGAGGTGTGGAAAGGCACACTGCATCCGCTTCCGGAAACAATTCCAGCACTCGTCCAAAATCCTGCCGGCCGCTGAGGGAGATTGTTTTTTTCCGGACGCCCGGAAGGAACAGCCGCAGCAAGCGGGAGAAGAAACGGGAGGCCCCTCCTTTTTTCTTGGGGCTGGCATTCACAATCAGAAGCTTCATAAGCCGGCCTCCTTTAACTCCTCGCTATTCTCGAAAAAAGACACCTCCGCTTTTTCGTAGTCCAGATTCAGGCGGTTGCGCTCTGCCAGTTCCCTGGCCGTCTCCCGTTCAAATTCCGTGCATTCCCCGTAAAAGCAGACGCGCAGCAGTTTCCGGCGCGGATAGCGGCTGAGGTGGTGGGTTTGCCCGCCCCGCCAGGTAAAAAACGGGAGCGAATTTCCAATCCCGCGGTCCAGGATGGCTTTGACGGGGCTGCTGTAGCCGCCGTAGCAGCAGCGGCTGACGATGACCAGCGGATCGCTCTGGCCAATGAGAGCCCCCATGTGCTGCCAGGAATCCTTCATGATGCAGAAACCGGCATTCTTCAGCCAGCATTTAAAACAGCCGCGGCAGGGAACATACGGATTACCCGCATGGATAACGACCAAATCCGGATCCGCTTTTTCCAGAACAAAGGCTGTCCCTTCGTCAAGGTCGTGGATGATCACCTTCATCGGCCGGCCTCTCCTTTCCCTCAAACACGCATATATTCATCAAATAATGCTGGGGCCAAAAGATGTTTTAACCCCAGCATCATTGTACCGCAGCGGCATAAAGCGAGTATCCGCTTTGCGTTAAATCCATGTAAAATATATGCGCTGCTTTCAAATATATTTCCCGGTTCTGCTCTTCGGTACGCGGCGAATCTCCTCCGGCGTCCCGGCCGCGACGATCCGGCCTCCTTCCTCGCCTCCGCCCGGTCCCATATCGATGATGTAATCGGCGTTTCGGATCACATCCAGATCGTGCTCGATGACAATGACCGTGGCCCCGTTTTCGATCAGCGTCTCAAAAACGGAGAGAAGGGTGCGCACATCCAGCGGATGCAGGCCGATGGTGGGCTCGTCGAATACAAAGATGGAATCGGATTGGGGCCGTCCCATCTCGCTGGCCAGCTTCAGCCGCTGAGCCTCGCCACCGGAAAGACTGGGCGTTTCCTCGCCCAGGGTCAGGTACCCCAGTCCCAGGCTCTTTAACACCTGGAGCCTCTGGCGCACCAGCTTCATATCGGCGCAGGCCTCTATGGCCGTATTGATATCCATTTCCATCAGCTCCGGCAGAGAATAGGCCTTCTTCTGGTGATTTTCGTATCGAATCTGATAGGCCGTCTTGTCATAGCGGGAGCCGCGGCACTGCGGACAGGGAATGTCCACATCTGGAAGAAACTGCACATCCAGGCTGATGATGCCGGTGCCGTCGCAGACCGGGCAGCGCAGCCTTCCGGTATTGTAGGAAAAATCGCCGGCCTTATAGCCCAGCCGCTTTGCATCTCCGGTCCGGGCAAAGATTTTGCGCAGCTCGTCGTGGACATTGGCATAGGTAGCCACGGTGGAACGGACATTGATGCCGATGGGAGTGGCGTCGATCAGCTTTACCTGCTCCACCCCCTCCGCCTGTACCGCCCGCACGTGCTCCGGCAGTTTTCTTCCGGCAATCCTTGCCTCCAGCCCTGGAATCAGGCTCTCCAGAATCAAGGTCGTCTTTCCCGACCCGGACACGCCGGTGACCACCGTGAGCCGCCCTTTGGGGATGTCGACCTCCAGCGGCTTCACCGTGTGGATCGCCCCGGTGGACAGGTGAATCCTTCCCCTGTCGAACAAATGGCCGGCCTCTATCTCCTGCCGGCTGCGGCTCCCCTTTTCCTCCCGCAGGAAGGGGCCGATCCGGGAGGCGGGATTTTTGCGGATCTCCGGTATTGTCCCCTGGGCGATCACCCGGCCGCCGTCCGCCCCTGCTTCCGGCCCCATCTCGATGAGCCAGTCCGCCTGGGCGAGGATCTGCGTATCGTGATCCACTAAAACCACGGAATTCCCATCGGCGACCAGATCCTCCATCACGCCGATCAGACCCACAATGTTAGAAGGATGCAGGCCGATGGAGGGCTCGTCCAGCACATAGAGGACGCCGGTGGTCCGGTTGCGCACCGCACGGGCCAGCTGCATCCGCTGGCGTTCCCCGGTGGAGAGGGTGGAGGCGGCCCGGTCTATGGCCAGATAACCCAGACCCAGGTCGAGAAGCCTCTTCGCCGTATCCTGGAAGGCCTCGCAGATGTTTTCCGCCATCGGGCGCATTTCCTCCGGCAGGGAGGCCGGCACGCCGGCCACCCACCCGGCAAGCTCCGACAAGGTCATCCGGCAGGCCTCATGGAGGCCAATCCCCCGCAGACGGGGCGCCCTGGCCGCCTCCGACAGACGGGAGCCGCCGCAGTCCGGGCAGACGTCCTGCTTCAGGAATTTCTCCACCCGCTTCATCCCCTTTTCATCCTTTACCTTGGACAGGGCATTTTCCACGGTGTAGACCGCATTAAAATAAGTAAAATCCAGTTCGGCGGCCTGGTCGGTATTCTTGGCATGATAGAGGATATGCTTCTTTTCGGCAGGGCCGTTGAAGACGATATCCTTTTCCCTGTCCGTCAGCTGACAGAAGGGAACATCGGTGCGCACCCCCATCTCCCGGCAGACGTCGGTCATCAGCGACCACATCAGGGAATTCCACGGAGCCACGGCTCCCTCGTCGATGGTCAGGGACTCATCCGGTACCAGGGTGGAGCGATCCACCGTCCGCACAATCCCCGTCCCGTCGCAGGTGCGGCAGGCTCCCTGGCTGTTGAAGGCCAGCTCCTCCGCCGACGGGGCATAAAACCTGGCTCCGCACTGAGGGCAGACCAGTTCCTGTCCGGCCGCCACCGCCAGGGTAGGCTCCAGGTAATGACCGTTCGGACAGCGATGGCTTGCCAGACGGGAAAACATCAGCCGCAGGCTGTTTAACAGCTCCGTCCCCGTACCGAAGGTGCTGCGGATCCCCGGCACACTGGGCCGCTGATGCAGAGCCAGGGCCGCCGGCACATACAGGACCTCGTCCACCGAGGCCCTGGCCGCCTGGGTCATTCTCCTCCTCGTATAGGTGGACAGAGATTCCAGATAGCGCCTGGAGCCCTCCGCATAGAGAACGCCTAGGGCCAGGGACGATTTGCCGGAGCCGGAAACCCCGGCAATGCCGACAATTCGGTTTAACGGCACGTCCACGTCGATATTTTTCAGATTATGCACCCGCGCCCCGCGGATCTTGATTGCGTCGATCATCTTCTCTCCTGCTCCTCTTCTTCCTCATAGCGTTGCTTTTTCACATCTGCTATTATCTGCTATTCATTATAAAGCATCCGATTCATAAGAACAAGCCGCACGAAAGCGATTCGCCTCGTGCGGCAGTCCTATTTCTGCAAATATTTAATTGCTTCCTCTTTATTTTCTTACGGTGAGGAGGATATCGCCCGGAGCCACGGCGCCGTTTCCGACAGGCTCTACGGCGGCAAAGTCTCCTGTATTGGTAACGGCCAGAATTACGCAGGACGGATGTCCCGCAGCCGCGATTTTAGCAAGATCCATCGTAAGGAGAAGCTCCCCTTTATGTACCTTCTGCCCCACCTTGCATTTGGCCGTGAAACCGTCGCCGTTCATCTCAACCGTGTCCACGCCCACGTGGATCAGAAGTTCCATCCCGGCCGCTTTCAAACCCACGGCATGGAGGGTGTCGACCAGGGCAGTGACTGTGGCGTCGACGGGGGAATAGACCTCTCCTCTCTCCGGGTCCACGCCGATGCAGGTTCCCAAAATCCCTTCGGAAAACAGCTGGTCGGGGATGTCCTCCTGCCTCACAACGGTCCCTCTTGCAGGGGCAGAGAGATCGACGGGGAAGGCCGCCGGCTCCGGGTTTGTTTTTCCCTTCCATCTATCGAATAAACCCATGCTGAATGCTCCTTTCCATTTCATACTCCCGCCATCATGTTTATTTTACTTCTTCCGGCTTAATCCAAACCATCGCGATTACAAAGGCGACTACAAAACCGATAGCGGCGGAAATAATCGCGTTAACCAGGTTCATGGAATTGTTTAAGTCAATAAACACAGGCAGAGTAGGAAGGCCCGGCGCACCCTTGGCAAAGCGAACCACATGCGTCAATCCTGCATAGAGACCGCCCAGACCGCCGCCTATAACGGTCGCGATGAGGGATTTTTTATTCCGGGAAGTAAAACCATAGAGGGCAGGTTCCGTGATCCCGCACAGTGCCGTTACGCCGGCGGAGAAAGCCAGAGGCTTTACCTTCTCATCCTTCGATTTCAGGGACAGGGCGATGGTTGCAGCTCCCTGAGCAATATTGCTGGGAAGATTGCCGACGCCAAGGAGCGAGCTGTAGCCCATCTGGGCAATCTGCATCGTTTCCAGTGTACCGACAGCCCTGTGCATGCCCACGAACACCAGAAAAGGAGTCGTAGCGCCGATCACCGTAGGAACCAGCCAAGGCGCCACCGTTTCCAATGAGCCAACGGCATTCATCAGTACATCGCCCAGCACAGCCCCGATCGGGCCCAGGACCAGCAGTCCCACGGGGAAAGTAATAAGCAAAGTCAGCATGGGTTCCAGGATGGCTTTTATCACTTTAGGCGAAATCTTCCGGGCAAACCTCTCCACATAACTCATAAACCAGACTGTCAAAATCGTGGGGAACACGGTGGAGGAATAGTTATAGAGCACCACCGGAATGCCAAAGAAGGTCACCGGCTCCCCGGCAGATACCATTCCGGTATAAGTGGGGTGGACGAACATAGCGCAGACTGCCACCGCGATGAACTTGTTGCAGTTAAAATAGGTGGCTGCAGTCACGGCCAGGGCGACCGGCAGGAAATAGAAGATGGTGTCGGACACATAGTTGATGATGATGTACTCCGTCGTGGAGTTGGTCACCAAATTCAATGCCACCAGTACCGCCAGGACGGCCTTCAGCAGACCAGCAGCCGTAAAGGCAGGAACCAGGGGCGTAAACATACTGCTGCAGGCATCAAAAAACTTGCCGACCAAAGCCTTTGCCGACCACTTTTTCTTCTTGTCCTGGGCCGTGTATTCGTCATCGGGAACCGTGCCTCCCGCTTTCCCGGCGTCTACCATTTTGCTTACCACGCCGTATAGTTCAGGGGCGTCGCTTCCGACAACAATCTGGGTCTGGGTACCCACCTGCATTACCTTCATCACGCCGGTAATGTTCATCAGGGCAGCCTCATCCACCTTGCTCTGATCCACCAGAGTCAGGCGCAGGCGCGTGGCGCAGTGCGAGACGGACTTGATATTCTGTGCTCCGCCCACATACTTGATACAAAGTTCCGCTAATTCCTTCATACGATTTTCTCCTCTCATAAACTTTTAGAACTTGCTTTTATCTCCAGGGACGAGTTTCGCTCTCATTCCCATTGGCCAGATTCAATGATCCAAGTACACCCTGTACTCGTAATCAGGGACCACGCAGGTATCAAACCATGCGTTGATTCGCCTTATATCCTCATAGGGCATCAGGCTCTGGGGACGATTTCCCACACGGTAAAAACAGGGGAACAGCATCTCCACCACGGAGAAGGGTTTTCCTTCCATCTGGTTTTTTAACGCTTTTCCTACCAGACGCCGCAGCTCCGACACCTCGGCCGGCGTTCTCACGCCTGCGCGGGCAAGTAAGGACGCGTTTCCCTGTTTTGCCAGCTCCTCCAAGTGGTGACACCCACCGGTCTTCAGGCCATCCATGGTCTCGTTGGGCTCAAACCAGTTTAAGGTCTTTATGATCGTGACCTTCTCTTCTTTCAGCGCCCCCAGCCATTTCACATTTTGGGCAGTTGAACCGGCCTTGCTGCTGGCGCAGATCAGGATTACGATTTTCTCCGGATGCTCCCTTTTATAGCGCAGCCCGTCCTCGTAAAACTCGCTGCCGTCATAGTCATGCGTCTCCACTTCCAGATAAATATTGGATCCCTTTTTTTCAAAAATTACCGTATCCTGTCGGATGCCCAGCCGCACGATTTCATCGGCAAGCACTTTAGACAGCGTACCCAGATAGCAGCCGGCGTGAGGCGGGACTTTATCTTTCCGGATCAGATCATAGCCGGAAACGGCAGGGGAACAGTCCACCCGGATCGCCCCGGCGGTACACATCAGCTCGCAGGTTCCGCAGTCCACACAGGCATCCGGGCTGGACAGTTCCACATAACGGACCCCTCTGCCGTTTGTCTGTTCTCCATCGGTGAGCTTCAGCAGGTTCCTCGGACAGGCGGCCAGACAATTCCCGCAGCCCATACACTGGTCAAGATCAATCTTTGCTGCCATGTGGTTTGCCTCCTTTTTTCAAAAGCTGACAGAGATGAAGCCGCAAAAAGCTTCTTTCATAGTCCGTGACCTCTTCTCCGTATTTTTCCTCTACCATCTCCACTATCTTGTTCAGACACTCTTCCACCGCATCTCTCAGTTCCTGTTCAATGGAAAAAGAAATGGGTTCATCATCCTTGAGCTGATCATGATTGAGATACCGCACGGAAAAATACTTCAGATGCGTGATGAAGCGCGAGAAGTGGACTCCCTCCGTAAGGAACTGATCCGCGTACTTTTCCTTGACCAGTTCCGAGATGTCCTTCACAATCCGCATCACCGCGTTGACCTTAGGGATATCCCCGCCGCCGGCCTGGATCAGATGAATCCCGATGAAGCCGCATTCGTCCTCCGGCAATTCGATGTTGAGCGTCACATTGATGTATTCCAGCGCCCACTCGGCGACCTTGAACTCGTCCGGATAGAGAATCCGCATTTCCTCCAGCATCCCGAAGTTTAAGAGCAGTCCTTCACGGTATCTCTCCACCGC
>CALWGV010000057.1 GCA_944380185.1 uncultured Lachnospiraceae bacterium | reverse complement strand
AGTGTTTGTCTGGTCCGAATAAACTCTTGGCTTATTCTTTCCGTTTTTACCTTTTAGGTTTTGTTCCCAAAATTCTTTAAAAGAATCTTCGGGGTTGGAATATACTGTTTTGTTGTCAAGGTACTTGGATCCTCATTCTGAGAATCGACGGAGAAGAAGGGATTTGAACCCTTGCGCCGCTGTTAACGACCTACTCCCTTTCCAGGGGAGCCCCTTCGGCCAGCTTGGGTACTTCTCCAGGTTCGCCGGAATTGCGATTATATATCTTTAGGAATAGATGTCCCGACGGAGAGAGCGGGATTCGAACCCGCGGCCCCTTTCGGAGTCACTGGTTTTCAAGACCAGCTCCTTAAACCACTCGGACACCTCTCCAGTGCTTCGTTCGCTGCGTCTCTTGCGCGACGCATCGTTTATTCTAGCACTCGCTCTCCCATCTGTCAATAACTTTTTTTAATTTTCTTCGATTTTTTTCAAAATGCTTTCGGCAAGGATAATATCATCGATCGTCGTGATCTTAATGTTCAGATAATCACCGAACACCAGTTTCACTTTTGCATCTCCGTAGGTCTCCACCACCATGGCGTCGTCGGTTATTCCCTTCTTCGCCTGATCGTCGGCAAGCATCCTCTCGTATGCGCGATAGATCAAATCGTAGTCGAAGGCCTGCGGCGTCTGCACGATCCACATGTTCTTGCGCGGGGGAGTCTTGGCCGCATATTCTTTTTCGTCCACGATCTTGATCGTATCCTTGGCCGGCATTCCCACCACTACAGCCTTGTACTGCATCGCGCCCTCGATAGCTCGCTCGATGACCTCACTGCTGATCATCGGTCTGGCCGCATCATGAATCAGCACATAATCGCTGCCCTGACATGCCTTCAACCCGGCGAAAGTGGAGTCATAGCGCTCTCTGCCTCCCGGTACAATGGCCCTCACCTTGTCAAACCCATATTTGTCTACTATCGTTTTTTTTACCAGTTCCTGTTCCTTTTCGCCTGTTACAATAATGATGTCGTCCACTGCGCTGTCGGAAAATGCCTTTAATGAATAGTACAGGACAGGTTTTCCATGAATGATCATATACTGTTTCTGAACATTGCTGTTCATGCGCTGGCTTTTGCCGGCAGCCAGTATGATCGCAGTAATCTTGGCTTTCATCCTATCTTTCTCCCAGCTTCAGGTTTGGCACGGCATTTAAATCCCAGCCGGCCCTGGTGCCTTTTTGGTATTCATAGTAAGCGGCCACGCCTATCATGGCTGCATTGTCGGTGCAAAAGACCGGCGATGGATAGTATACACGATATCCCCGCATTGCGCAAGCACTTTTCAATTTTTCTCGCAAAGCGGAGTTGGCAGCCACGCCGCCGGCCAGCACAACCTTATCCACGCCATACTCTGCGGCAGCCTCCACTGCATGGGAAACCAGCACCTCCACCACCGAATTTTGAAAAGAAGCCGCCACATCCGACTGGCTTATCTTCTCCCCGGTCATCTGCGCATGATTGAGATAATTAAGAACCGCAGATTTCAGTCCGCTAAAGCTAAAATCATAGGGACATCCATCGATGTGAGCCCGCGGAAATTCAATGGCATGGGGATCGCCCTCTCTAGCCGCCCGGTCGATCTTCGGGCCGCCGGGATAACCCAGTCCTATTGCCCTGGCCACCTTGTCAAAGGCCTCTCCTGCCGCATCATCCCTGGTTCTTCCGATAATATCAAATTCCCCGTAATCCTTCATCATCACCAGATGGGTGTGGCCGCCGGAAACCACCAGGCACAGAAAAGGCGGTTCCAGATCCTTATGCTCGATAAAGTTGGCGCAGATATGCCCCTCGATATGGTGAACACCCACCAGGGGCAGTTTTCGTGCCCAGGCTATGGCCTTTGCCTCCGCCACTCCCACCAAAAGAGCCCCTACCAGGCCAGGCCCATAGGTCACGCCCACAGCGGTGATATCGTCCAGAGTTACCCCCGCATCGAAGAGAGCCCGGCCAATCACCTGGTTGATCTTTTCGATGTGCTTACGGGAAGCCAGCTCCGGCACCACCCCTCCAAAGAGGGTATGCAGATCGATCTGAGAAGAAATCACGTTGGAGAGAACCTCCCGCCCGTTCTTCACTACGGCGGCTGCCGTCTCATCGCAGGAGCTCTCGATTGCCAGAATCAGAGTATCCTTTGTATCCATCTTTTCCACTTTCATCCCCATTCATTCCTCATCGTCAAAGGTAAGTTCCATGGACTTGCCATCCTTACCCACATAAGTCCGGGGAAAAACAGCCCGGGCTGTTTCAATATAGTCCTCTGGGCGAGGCAGGGAAGGGCTGAAATGCGTCAGCCACAGCTGACGGCAGTCCGCCTCTCTTGCCAGGCTGGCCGCCTCGTAAAAAGTCATATGCTTGTGTTCTCTGGCCTTATCTTCCTTATCTTTCTCCCCGTACATACCTTCGCAGACGAAAAGATCCGCTCCGGCTGCCATCTGCGCAATCACCGGAACCGGTCTGGTGTCCGTACAGTAGGTCACCTTGAGTCCTCTTCTCGGCGGTCCCATGACCATCTCCGGGTAGTAGGTCACACCGTTTTCTTCTATTATATTGCCCTTCTGCAGACGACTCCACAGCTTGAGAGGTATCCCCGCCGCCTGGGCCTTTTCTACCTGGAATTTGCCTGCGCGCAGCAGTTCTATGGTGTAGCCGTAGCAGGTGATATTGTGATTCACGCGAAAAGCAGTAACTTTATATGGCCCCAGCTGCAGACTCTGCACTTTATCTGCAAGCTCCACGAAGCGTATGGGAAAAGGCAGTTCCGGCGCGATGACGCGCAGCGAATTTACCACCCGTTCCAGCCCTCTGGGCCCAACGATGGTCAACGGCTCTGTTCGCTCTGCATTTCCCATGGCCAGAAGCAGCCCCGGCAGACCGCTGACATGATCCGCATGATAATGGGTCAGGCACAGCGTATCGATGGGTTTGAAACTCCACCCCTTTTCCTTTATGGCGATCTGCGTACCCTCGCCACAATCGATCAGCAGACTGCTGCCCTCACAGCGAAACATCATCGAGGTCAGCCACCGGTAAGGGAGCGGCATCATTCCACCCGTTCCCAATAAACAAATATCCAACATTTTTCTTGCTCCCGCTCTCTTATCCGGGGCCGCGCCCCTCTTTATCCGACAGATCTGCCGCAGAACGATCTGGCTTTATTTAGAAGCGGCGCAATCCGTCTTATAAGGCCAAAAGCTCTGTCTCCTCCTCGATTTGCGGAGGTATAGCCAGAAGACCGGTCAGCCGGTCATAGCAGTCCTCACACAAAATCACTCGATGGTTCTGCGTATCTTTGCGGGAAAAATATCCCCAGTTTTTGCGCAGATCCACAAAATCCTCCCGAAAAATTCCCTTATCCCGGACCAGCATTCTGCCGCATCCGTTGCATGTCAATGTTTTCATCCTATCGTTTTTTCGCATAACGTCCTCCTCCCCGGCTCACCCCTCTCCCCACAGGGAAGCCGGCGGCAAGCCGCTGTTTAGCCTGATTGGTCATGTTCTGCGCGCAATTCATCTGCCGCAATACACATAGCCGTCATTCTCTTTGAGATGCCCGGACATTATACTATATTCTTCTGCTCTGTGACTGTGGGAATTTTTGTTATCTGCAGAGATTTTTTTCCAGGATTATGGCATCCTCTCTCGGATCCTGGTAATAGTTTCGGCGCGTACCTATGGTGACAAATCCATTTTTCTCATAAAGAGCCCTGGCCGGCCGGTTGCCAGCCCTCACCTCCAAAAAAAAGCGGGCAATACCTTTCTCACCCCCCAGCTGGAGGAAACTCTCCAAAAGGATCTGCCCCAGACCCCTTTCCCGAAGGGAAGCCGTCACGGCAATTCTGTGGATCTCGCCCTCATCAAGAATAAATTGACCGCAGACATAGCCGGCAAGAGTATGACCACCCTCCGGCTTTCTCCGCTCTTCCTCCGGCAAGGTCAGCACCAGCCCGCAGAAGGTCCGCTGTGCCAGGCTCTGTCTCCATAACGGCAAACTCCAGGCATCGGCAAAAATCTGCTCTTCCAGCCCGGCAATCTCTTGCAGGTCTGCCTCCGTCATCAGCCGAATACAGCTTCCGCAGCACTCACCGCCCATTGCCTTCCTCTCTTTCTTTTCCATCGACGCGCCATGCGCCCACAGGCAAAACCCGCCCGCTGCGCTTTCGTTGTACCATTATACGGAATTTAAAGGAAAAAAGCAACCGGAAAGCGGCGGCCTTTTTGAAGGTTTCAGCATAATCCTGCCTCCATTTCCTTTTACTGCTGTCGGTTCCCGGTTATCATAACACAGGTATGATTGTTTCGCAATATTTATTTATTGTTTTTCATGAAATCGTAAGAAATGCATACCTCCTTGCCCGTCCGATGCCCGGACGCTCAGATAACGCCTTCGCCCGCGTCCTACTGTCTCTCGGAGCTTTCCCAGTATATGCCGCACTGGCCGGATCGGTAGAACTGTACGTTTTTTCTGCCGGGAAGGCCGGCAGGGGTCCCAGGGAGGCTTCCGTCCAGAATGCCGTCCACACAGCGGATCAGCTCATCGATAATATCGACCCCCACCGGGCAGCGGTTATGGCAGGGATATACCGCATGAAATTTCCCGTCGACGGCCATTTTCTGCAGTTTCTTCAAGGTTTTCCGGTAATCCTTGACATCTCGATTATCCCCAAAAAGGTAGACCGGCCCCAAGGAAATGGTATCTCCGGAGAAAAGCAGCCCCTCCTTCTCCTCCAGCAGGGCAATAGAACCCGGCGTATGCCCCGGACAATCCACCACCGTCAGTTTTTTGCCGCCCAAATCAAAGCAGTCGCCTTCTTTGACCCCATGAAAGTTCACCTGAGAGAAGGATGTCAGATAAGGCAGCTCAGCCGGGTGAGCGCAGGCTTCGGCAAACTGGCCCAAATTAGCCACATGGTCCCGATCACTGTGGGTCAGGCACAGCGTCACCGGCAGATCGGTGACTGAACAAATCTGCGCCTGAATATCCATCGGCGACGCTCCGGTATCTATGCACAAGGCTCTCCTTCTTCCCACCAGCACAAAGGCCCTTACCATCTGCTGATCGATGGCGTAAATCCAGTCGGACAGCTTCTCTATCCTCGTCTGCAGCTCCATTATCTCACCTCTCCCTTCCGTAAAAATAGGCTGATATTCCATCCATCCGTTCCTCTGCGCCGTCATCCGCCGGGGGCTCGCCGGCACCTTCGGATTGCCTCTCATCGCCGGGACCAAAGTTTCCGCCGCGCCCCGGCATAGTTCCGTCCCCTCCGAAGCTTCCGCCGCTGCGGCCGGGATTCATACCGCCGCCAAAGCTGTCAAAACCACCTGTACCGCCAGAACTATAGATCAAGCTGTCCATAGTGATCTCCGTCTCAAGAGAACCGGTGATCAGGGTATAAGTACCACCCTCTGCCAGCTGCGGGCAGCTCACCACCACTGAGTCAAAGGCCTTGGCCACAGTAAAGGAGACCAGCTCCTCTCCTGCATCGTCCAAAAGACGTATTTCACTGCCCGCCTCCTGCTGCTCCACCGTGACAAGCATGGAACCCTGGGTCGAAGATGCGCCGAAATTAGACGCCATCTGGGAAGAACCGGCCGCAGCCACAATTCCGCCGGTGATCACTGCCTCCGAGGCATAGTCCAGAGCACTGTCTCCGCCACTGTTCGGGCCGGAAACATAGACCTCTCCGCCTGAGACAGTTAAGCCACCATTGGAATCAATGCCATCGCCGGAGGCATCGATGATCAGCCTGCCGCCGGAGATCAGGACATAGGCGTCGGCATCCGCTCCGAAGCCGTCCGCCATTCCGCCGCGCCCGCCGCCAAAGCCGCCAAAACCGCTTTCATCGTTTCCTCCCGCAGCATTGAGACCGTCATCGCTTGATACCAGTTTGATTTCCCCGCCGGCAATATCAATAGTCAGCCCTTCCAGGCCTTCATAGCTCTGTGTAATGTCAATGGTGCCGGCCACTACAGTGAGCGCTCCATCGGCATGAATTCCATCATCGCCGGACGCAATCTGAATATCTCCGCCGTTTATCGCGACATCACCATTGGAATGGATACTGTCGTCAGCCGAATCGATGACAAAGCTGCCGCTGTTCACGGTAACATTTCCCTCAGCCTTGATCCCCTTGGTACTGGTGTCATCGGTACTCGTCCCACTTTGTCCCGCAGAGGCTCCCCCTCCAGTGGTCAGAACATACTCCCCTTCTTCAATCATCAGATAACTGCTGGCGCTCAATCCGTCGCCATCTGCATTTATGACAAAGTTTCCGTCCGCAACGTAGAGATAGCCCAGGTCCGTATCTTCATCGCTTTCCGCCTGAATCCCATCCTTTCCCGAAGTGATGACGAAACTGCCGCCGGCGATCCGAATGCTGTCTTTGCCGGACAGCCCATGGCTGGCCGATTGAATCGCATAGCTGCCGCTGGTGATGATCAGATCATCCTTCGATACCACGCCGTGGCCGGCCTGGGCCTCTATGGTCAGGGTTCCCGCTCCGTTCAAGGTCAGATCCGACTTGGAAAAAATCACGCCGTCGATACTGCTGTCGTCGATAGCCGCATACTCTCCGCCATTTGTCAGGCTGTTTTGCGTGTCCAACGCCGTTGTCACAAAGACCTTGTCAGCCTGCCGGACATAGATGGCTGCACCGTCCCCATGGGAGATGGATACGCCGTTTAAGACCAGCCTTATCACATCGTCATCTCCGGCATCCACAATCACCATTCCGTCAGCCAGTGTGCCGGTCAAAATATAGGTTCCCTCATCGGTTATCGTAATCGTACTTCCGGACACATTCACCGCGTCCGAATCGCACTGCGCCGAATCTCCGCTGCACACAATCTGCGCGCTCTCATTTTCATCGTATCCGATCTCATAATCTTCATCGTCAAACATATCATCATACAGATCGGAAGACTGCGCCGCTTCTGCCGAAGCCTCCGTCCGGGCCGCAGCGCTCTCCTGCACGCCTGCGCCTGCCGTCCCTTCTCCGATTTCTCCTGCCTGGCATCCGCTGCTCAGCAGGCCCAGCGCCAAAAGCAGCGCACCTGCCAGACCTCTATATTTCATCCGCTTTATCATAAAATTTTCTCCCGTTTCCTTCAAAAGCTGTCTTAGTTCAGTATACCACAGGCAAAGCCTGCCGTCACCCTCCACGGTTTCTCCGTGTCATATCACCAGCCCGCCGTCTTCACCTGTCTCTATAGTTCGTATCCCACTGTCTCCTGCCTGGACATGGTGATCTCCAAATTGCCGTTGCGGCAGCGCAGCTTGTCGATCAGCTGCTTTTCCGTCCCTGCCTCCCGCAGGGTCAGATCATAGGTCAGGCGAAACAGGCTGCCCATATTGGTGGTCTTCACCTGAGTCAGCTCCCAGGAGGAGGCATACTCTCCCAGGAGTTCTTCAAACACACCGGGATAGTCCAGATCCTCCGGTATGGTAATATGAAGGGTCTTGTGCAGGGACGCCTTTTTGCCGGAGCCTAGACCCAATCGGCTGTAAATCAGTCCCGCCCCGCACAGCACCAGAGCAAATAAAAAGGCGTAAGCCAGATAACCCATGCCGGCGATCAGCCCCGCTCCCATGGCAAGAAATAAAATGCCGATTTCCTTGGCCGTCCCCGGCACCGAGCGGAAACGCACCAGGCTGAAGGCTCCGGCCACCGCGACCCCGGTTCCCACGTTTCCGTTTACCATCATGATCACCACGCAGACCACCGCCGGCAAAATGGCCAAAGTCACTACAAAGCTGCTGGTATAGCGCGACCGGTACATATAGGTCAGGGCTAACAGCAGACCGATCGCCAGCGAACAGCCCACGCAGAGCAGAAAATCGGATACCGCAATCACACTGGTCATATCCGTATCGAAAATCCCCCGAAACACTGTCTCAAGCATACAAAATACCTCCCTGTCTGTTTTCTTCCATCATCCTCCGATAGGCTGTGCCATACTTGGAGAACGAAGTCTTATAGATTCGGCTGCGGGAAAGCCAGTGAACCAGCCACAGGGGCATTCCTCCGGAGGTCTTGACCTCCATAAGCGTCGCCCCCTCAGCAAGCAGCGGCGTACCGCCGATTTCGCTGTCAAAGGAGAACCCGTCCGGCCGGGCCAGGATGTTCCGGTCAAAGGTAATCCGCAGATCCCCTCCCTCCCGGCAGCAGTAGGCGTCCCGGTCATAGGAGAGGAAAACAGCGGGGGAAAGCCCTTTATAATAGGTACAAAAATAGCTGATCTCCTTTCCGATCTGGGACTTTTCAGGCAGCCCCTTCCCCTGAGTCAGGCAGTCCATGGCCTCCTTCTGTCCCAGGAGAATTCTCCTCTTGTACACCACCGAACGATATTTCTTTTTCAATTCCACAAAAATCGGTTCCTCCGGTCCGCAGGCCCGATAGCTGCGCAGGCGCAGCTTCTCCTTATAGGCCGGCCCTTCGATGGAACGGCGAATCAGCCGGTAGGTATCCGTATCAAAATAGATATTGCGGATGGTACCATGGGCATACTGGTCCGGCACCATATAGGGCTCCATGACTTTCAGCACCTCCTGCCTCTGCCCCTCCGTCAGCAGGTATTTGATCTCATACCGTTCAAAAATCATCTGTTCACTCATTTTTTCCGCTCCTGCATTACTTTTCTTTATGGGGAAATTGTAAAAAGGCTGACTTAACTCAACTTAAAAATGGCTGTGAACATTTGATGTTTTTTCTCTGCGAGTCTCAAAATCTGCTAAAATATAACAGGATACAAGGAGCAAAAGGTTATGCAGTACAGACAGGAGGTGTACGGATGCGAATACTTCTGGCGGAGGATGAGCGGTCTCTGTCTAGAGCCATCCTCAAAATACTTGAAAAAAATAATTATTCGGCCGATGCGGTCTATGACGGAGAACAGGCCCTGGAAAGCCTCCTGGGCGGCCGCTACGACGGAGCCATCCTGGATATCATGATGCCGAAGATGGACGGCATCACCGTGCTGAAAAAGCTGCGGGAGAGCGGAGACCGCACGCCGGTGCTGATCTTGAGCGCCCGGTCCGAGGTGGAGGATAAGGTGCTGGGGCTGGACAGCGGGGCCAACGACTATCTGACCAAGCCCTTCGCCGCCCAGGAACTCCTGGCCCGGATCCGCGCCATGACCCGCAGCCTCTCCGCCCAGACCGACAGCGTGCTGCGGGCCGGCAATATCACCCTGGACTGCGCCAGCTACCTGCTGTCCTCAGACAGCGGCAGCTTCCGCCTGGCCAACCGGGAATTCCAGATGATGGAGCTTCTGATGCGCAACCCCAAAAACAGAATTTCCACCGAGCATTTTATGGAAAAGATCTGGGGCTATGACAGCAGCGCCGACGTCCAGGTCGTATGGGTCTATATCTCTTATCTGCGCAAAAAGCTGGAGGCCCTGCATGCCAATATACAGATCCGGGCCGCCCGCAACGCCGGGTATTACCTGGAGGAAATCACATGATCAAGAAACTGCGCCAAAAGCTGATCGCCGTCTCCATGCTTGCCCTGTTCCTGGTGCTTTTCGTCATCCTGGGGGCCGTCAACATCTTAAACTACCGGGAAATCATCGAAACCGCCGACCAGACCCTGTCGATTCTGCAGGCCGGCCGGGGCACCTTCCCCGATCTGGCCAACGCTCCGCCGCCGGGCGGCGGCCGTCCCCATATGTCCCCGGAGCTTCCTTACGCCTCCCGCTATTTTTCCGTCCTCCTCTCCGATTCCGGCCAGGTAATATCGGTGGATACCGGAAAGATCAGCGCCGTAGACACCCAGGATGCCATGGAGTACGCCGCCCAGGTCTGGGAGAGCGGAAACGAGAGGGGCTTTGCGGCCAATTACCGCTATGTCCGCAGCGAAGAGAGCGCCGGCACCCGCATCATCTTCCTCGACTGTGCCGGGGACCTCGCCACCTTCCGCTCCTTCCTGCTTTCCAGCTGCATCATAGCCGCCCTGGGGCTTTTCGCCGCCTGGCTCCTGATCCTGCTCTTTTCCCGGCGCATCATCCGCCCCATTGCCGAAAGCTATGAAAAACAGAAGCAGTTCGTCGCCGACGCCGGCCACGAAATCAAAACGCCCATCACCATCATCGACGCCGACACTGAAATCCTCTTAATGGATATGGAAGAGAACGAGTGGCTAAACGACATTCGCCTGCAGACCAAACGTCTGGCCTCCCTGACCTCCGACCTGATTTCCCTGGCGAAGCTGGACGAGGCGGAGGGAAACCTCCCCCGCATCGACTTTCCCTTCTCCGACCGGACGGCGGAGACCGCCCAGTCCTTCCAGGCTCTGGCCCGGACCATGGGCAAAAGCCTGGAGCTTTCCCTGGAGCCTATGATCTCCCTCTGCGGCGACGAGAAGGCCCTGAGCCAGCTGGTATCTATCCTCTTGGACAACGCCCTGAAATACTCTCCCGCCGGCGGACGCATCGGCCTGTCTCTGAAAAGGCAGGGCAGGTTTATCCGACTGGCCGTCTCCAACCCCACCGCCGGGCTGACGGCAGATGACGTGGGGCATATGTTCGACCGTTTTTACCGCGGGGACAGGTCCCGCAGCGAAACCCCCGGCTACGGAATCGGCCTGTCCATGGCCAAGGCCATTGCCGAGGCCCACAAAGGAAAAATTTCGGCCCGGCTGGCGGACACAGGCAGGATAACGATCGAAGTTCTTTTCGATCCGGCCCGGCTGGCGCGAAAAAATTGACTGGTTCTGTCCATCTGCACGAATCTGTGCTATACTGGAGAAAGCGACACCGTCCCCTGACCGAAAGCGCCGCAGGCAGGGGACTTTCTTCACCGGCGGCGCGGAAACGAGGTAAGAATGATTTCCAGAAAAATTCTCACGGAAGTGCTGGAGAAGGCCCTTTCCACCGGGGCCGACTTCGCCGAGGTGTACGTGGAGCACACCAATGAAAACAATCTCTTTATGGTGGACAACCGGCTGGATTCCATCACCGACCGCCTGGTAAGCGGCGTGGGCATCCGGATTCTGAAGGGAACCCGCTGCGTATCCGGTTCCTGTACCTCCCTGGAGCGGTCGGATCTTCTGGCCTGTGCCGCACGGATTGCCGGCGCTCTGGACGAAGTGCCGGAAAACCGCACCATTCATCTGACGGAGAGACTGTTCGGGGATATCCATCCGATCCGCATCGTCCCGCAGACGGCCGACACCCGCGTAAAAATCGACCTGTTGAAGGAGGGCTACGCCGCCGCCAGGGACTATCATGAGGATATCGCCCAGGTGACCGCCTCCCTGCTTTCCTTCGACCACCAGATCCTGATCGCCAACAGCGACGGCCTCTACACCCAGGATCGCCAGATCCGCACCCGCATGCGGGTGAGCGCCGTCGCCAGCAAAAACGGAGAGAACCAGAGCGGCTCCTGCTCCCCCGGACGGCGCATGGGCCTGGAACTTTTCGATCTCTATGCCCCGGCGGATATCGGCAGAGAGGCGGCCCGACAGGCGGTGACGATGCTCCGCGCCGGCTACATAAAGGCCGGCCGCATGCCGGTGGCCATCGAGAACGGCTTTGGCGGCGTGATCTTCCACGAGGCCTGCGGCCACTCCCTGGAGGCCTCCTGCGTCTCCATCGGCCAGTCCCAGTTCTGCGGAAAGCTGGGCCAGAAGATCGCCAATGAAAAGGTCACGGCCATCGACGACGGCACCATCCCCAACGCCTGGGGTTCCATCAACATCGACGACGAGGGCACGCCGGCCCAGCGCAAGGTGCTGATCGAAAACGGCATCCTGAAGAGCTATATGATCGACAAGCTGAACGGACGGCGCATGGGCATGGAGGCCAACGGCTCCAGCCGCCGCCAGGGCTATCAGTGGGACACCACCTCCCGGATGACCAACACCTTCATCGC
>CALWGV010000056.1 GCA_944380185.1 uncultured Lachnospiraceae bacterium | reverse complement strand
TAAGAGAACGGAGGATTATATTACAGGGAGGTTTGGCTGATATGAGAAACAGATTTGACGCGCAGCTGGCGCAGCTGAATGCGGAGATGATCCAGATGGGCTCTCTTTGCGAGAGGGCAATCGGCGGAGCGGTGAGAGCTCTGGTGGAGGGCGACAGCAAGCTTGCCGCCGAGATTATGGCCCAGGACGAGGAAGTCAACCAGCAGGAAAAGAATATTGAATCGCTGTGCCTAAAGCTTCTTTTGCAGCAGCAGCCCGTGGCCAGGGATTTGAGACAGATTTCCTCCGCCCTGAAGATGATCACGGATATGGAGAGAATCGGAGACCAGGCGGCGGATATTGCCGAGATCCTGGTTATGGAGAATCGTCCGGTGACGATGCCCAACATTCCGCTGGAGGAGATGGGCCGGGCCACCAGCAAGATGGTGACCGACAGCGTCGAGGCCTATGTGCGCAAGGATCTGGAGGGAGCCAGGGCGGTTATCGATTACGACGATGTGGTAGATAAGCTTTTTGACGAGGTGAAGGCGGAGCTTATCAACCTGATCAGCCAGAACAAGGCCAACGGCGAGTGGGCCATGGATCTTCTGATGATTGCGAAGTACTTCGAGCGCATCGGCGATCACGCGACGAATATCGCGGAGTGGGTGGAGTTTTCGATCACAGGGGAACACAGAAGCGAGCGAGAGCTGTAATCGATTCTCTAAGGAGGCGTCTTATGATATTTTATGTAGAAGATGATGAGAGCATCCGCGAGCTAGTAATCTATACGCTGAAGACGACGGGGTTTGAGTCCAGAGGTTTTGAGAACGGCAAGGAATTTTTTGCCGCTCTGGCCAGTGAGACGCCTGAATTGATTCTGCTCGATATCATGCTGCCCGATGAAGACGGATTGAAGATATTGAAAAAGGTCCGCGCCATGGATTCCTGCCGTTACGTGCCGGTAATCCTTCTGACGGCTCGGGGCACTGAATATGACAAGGTGATCGGGCTGGACAGCGGAGCAGATGACTATATTACTAAGCCTTTTGGCATGATGGAGCTGGTCTCCCGTATCCGTGCGGTCCTTCGGCGCTTTGACCGGGGGGCGGCTTCCCAGGAGCTGGCCTGCGGAAAGATCCATATGGACATCGCCAGACATAAGGTGACGGTGGACGGCGTTCCGGTGACTCTGGCCAAAAAAGAATTTGACCTGCTGAAATACTTGATGGAAAACCAGGGGATCGTGCTGACCAGAGACAAAATGCTGGAAACCATCTGGGGATATGATTTTGATGGAGAAACCAGGACGGTGGACGTACATGTCCGGACCCTCAGACAGAAGCTGGGAGAGGGCGGCAGCCTGATCGAAACCGTGCGCGGTGTCGGATACCGGATCGGAGGCGACGCCGAATGAAAAACAAAATCCTCCGAAGCATGTGCGCCCTGCTTCTGCTGCTTTTGGCAGCGATGTACGCCATCTTCTGCGTAGTGATGTACCGGCAGAATGTGACTACGGCAAGAGAACAGCTCAGAGGAGAGGCAGTTTATTTAAAGGAAGTCCTCGATGAGGTTGGCGGCTCGGATACGGAGCTCTTAAACCACCTGGCCGAGGCAGGGACCCGCGTCACTCTGGTGGATGCAGACGGAGATGTCGTCTTTGATTCAGACGGCGTCGCCGCACAGATGGAAAATCATGCGGAGCGGCCGGAAATCGAATCAGCCATGGAAAACGGCTGGGGTGAGGCCGAGCGCTATTCCGATACCTTCCAGGAGCAGAACTTTTATTATGCGGTCTCTCTGGATGACGGACAGGTTTTGCGTCTGGCGGTGAGTACGGACAGCGTCTACGGTACGCTGTCCGGACAGTTCTTTCTGGCAGCAATATTGGCCTGCGTTGTTTTTCTGATTTCCGTGCCGGCGGCGGATCGGCTGGCACGGCGGATCGTGGAGCCCATCAATCAGCTGGATCTGCGAAGTCCCTTGCAGAATGTGGCCTACGATGAGTTATCTCCTCTTCTCACCAGGCTGGAGAAGCAGAACCGCCAGATTGATGAGCAGATTGAATGCCTGAAGGCGAGACATGCAGAGTTTACGGCGATTACCGAAAATATGCAGGAGGGCCTTGTGATTTTGAATGGACACCTGCAGGTGCTCTCTATCAACGAGAGTGCAAGAAAGATTCTGGGTGTAGACAGACATGGCTATGAAGGAGGGACCGAGGGAAAAATGGGAGAGAAAGACAGGCCTCTCGAGAGGGAGGGAGTCCCTCTTCATATTTTGAACCTGAATCGCAGCCAGGAGCTTCTGCAGGCCGTCAGGGAGGCCCAGGCAGGCAGGCCCGGACGCTGCCGGATTGAGGAGGGAGGGCGGAAATATTCTCTTCTTGCCAGCCCTGTGGCAGGGGAGGAGGGAAAGGGCGGAGTCGTGATTTTCCTGCTGGATGTGACAGATCAGATGGAGGCAGAGCAGATGCGCAGAGAATTTTCTGCCAACGTCTCCCATGAACTGAAGACTCCCCTGACTTCCATATCGGGCTATGCCGAGATCATGGAAAACGGTTTGGTAAAGGCGGAGGATGTAAGTCGTTTTGCCGGACGTATTCATAAGGAGGCTCTGCGGCTGATCCAGCTGGTGGAGGATATTATTCAGCTTTCCCGACTGGATGAAAACAGCACGGCCGACTGGCAGCAGGAGCCGGTGGAGCTTCTGGGGCTGTGCAATGAAGTGGCCGGGCGCCTTGCCTCTCAGGCAGGCAAGAGAGGGATAACCATAGAGGTGTCCGGTGAAAAAGAGACGGTCACCGGTGTGAGAAGACTGTTGGATGAGATGATCACCAACTTGTGCGACAACGCGGTCAAATACAATAAAGATGGCGGCAGTGTCAAGATTGCCGTGGGTGAGAATAAAGATGAGATCTGGGTAAGTGTGGCCGACAGCGGGATCGGCATTGCGCCGGAGCACCACGGCCGTATTTTCGAACGTTTTTACCGGGTGGATAAGAGTCATTCCCGGGAAACCGGAGGGACCGGTCTGGGATTGTCCATTGTCAAGCACGCCGCGGTAATCCATAACGCCCGCATCGATCTGGAAAGCGAAGAAAACAAAGGGACAAAGATCACGGTGTTTTTTCCGGCCGCAGTCAGATGAGATGTCGTTTTTTGGCCGCCCACATATTGATCTCGGCTCCGATGAGGAAAATATACATGCAGAAGTAGAGCCACAGCATCATTAAGATGATGGCGGCCAGGCTTCCGTAGGTGTAGGAGTAGTTGGAGAAATTGTCAATATAGATGGAGTAGACCAGAGAGAAGATCATCCATCCCAGGGCGGAGAACACCGCGCCGGGGAGCTGATGGCGCAGGTGGGTCTTGGTATTGGGCAGTATTTTGTACATCAACGAGAAGCTGATTGTCATCAGGGCAATGGCCAGCAGCGTGCGGATGCTGATGATATAGGCGGATACGCGGGCCAATATAGGAAGCACGCTCTCCAGAAACTGCTGGATCCGGTTGCCAAAGACCAGCACCACCAGAGAGAAAATAAGCAGAGCAATAAGCAGCAGCGTATAGAGGAGCGAGCCTAAGCGCAGCTGGAAGTAATTGCGGGTCTCTGAGGTCTTATATACCTCGTTGAGCCCGGTGACCAAAGCGTAGACGCTGCGTGAGGCTGCCCACAGAGTGGTGACGGCCGTGATGGAGACCAGGGGTACGGATGTCTGGGTATACAGCTCATCGATTATGGTGATCACATAGGAGCGGATGGCCATGGGCACCACATCCATAGCCAGCAGGCTCAGCTGGGACTGCGTCATGGGCATCACGAACTGGAGCAGAGACAGAACCAGCATGACCAGGGGAACAGCGGAGATAATGATGAAGAAAGCAGCCTGAGCGGCGAAGGCCGGCACCTTGTCATGGGAGACCTGCTTGCCGAAAGGCAGAAAGATATCGATTAGCTTGCGTATCAATTTCATGTTGAATACCTCTTATATTTCATTCAGCAGACATTTTGTCGTACCTATTATATACAAAATATCCGGCAAAAACAATGCTGACTTGAAAAAGTAAATTCCAGTGCAAGATTAAATTCCACAGGCACTTTTAAAACCTTATATTTTCGGCAATTTTATAATGTTTAAATAGCCGATTTCTGCTATAATAAGACCATGTTCTCAAAAAAATCCTGTTTTCCGGACATGACAAACAGGCCTTTGAAAGGCAGTGTGCGAGACTGAATTCCACCGGCCTGAGTCGAAAAATGTGAAAGTTTGGATCCGGTCTGGCAGCAGATTTATTTGAGAATTTGTTAGTGGTTGAAGCGGATCAGCTTAGGCGTCAGATTGACCTTGTCAGGGTCAATCGGCTTAAGCTGAAATGCGTTTAAGGCATCTTCACCGAAGCTTTCCAAAGCGACGTTGTAAGACGTTCTTCCTTCAAGGCACTCCCTGGGAGTGGAATTGATGTGGTTCACGATCTGGTTCACGTCCCATTGGGTAAGGAATTCAAAGCTGGTACCTTTTGGAAGGATCATGCGGAGCATCGTGTGGGCTTGCTCGATTCCCCCCTTCTGCCCGCTTTGCATAGGGTCACAGTAATAGATACTGGAACGCTGGATCCCATAGATGCCGGTCTCCAGAGCCACAGGATCGCCAAATTCAGGGCCTCGGTCCGTCAGGATATATTCGAACAGGGTGAGGAACTTACAAGTCCCCATACGCTTTTCCAGGCGGTCAAAAACAAGGCGTACAGCCCCTTTGGTACAACGGTTCATCAGGAAAGCAAGGAAGAGCTTTTCCTTTACAAAAAACATAGTCAGGAGCGTCTTCTTTGACTCCCTGGAGGAATGGACCGTGTCCATTTCGACAAAGGAAGAAAGGCCCAGGGAACGGAAATCGCTGTATAGTCGGTCTGTGAAGACTTCCCTGTCTGCAATCTGCGCTTTATGGCATTTCCTCGGTCTAAAGCGGACCTTGCGCTTAAGGTCTACATTTCTTGCCGTAAACAGCCCCATGTCCAGGTAGGTATACATGGTACGGACTGACATGTTGAGCTCAGGATGGTTGGCAAGGATATGGTAAGGGGACTGCCCCTGTTCGATAAGCGGGGTGATGATCTTATCTTTTTGATGCAGTTCTCTTTGGGTCAGGTTTATCCCGGCCCTGGAAGAGCGAAGCGTTTCACGGTACTTCCTGTCAGCAAATATAGCATCGTAAGAATACTTATGGGCTATGGTACAATGATGGATCTTCTTGGAACAGCCATTGCATACGTAAGGAGCCTGATCGAGCCTGGGGCAGCGTTCTTTCTCAAAGCTTTTACAGGTCTTGTTACAGGTAGGACAGGAAGCACACTTGATGCCGCATACGATCAGTTTCCCGCAGGCATTGGTCTTCTTACAATGATAGCGATGAATGCAGAAGTTATGGGCATTATAAAACGTGCCTTTATGAAACCAGTCAGATACACGGCGAGACTTCACTTCCTTGGAGATAGTCGTGGGATCCTTGCAAAGGAATCGGGCTATGTCCTTAAAGGATGTGCCTTTATTCAATTCCGATTCAATGTACTTACGGTCATCAAGAGTAAGGTGTTTCTGGTTACCAGGGATGTATTTACTCATTATGACCTCCTTCTACTGCTGCCAGAAGGAAAGACAACCATAGCATAAAAATATGAAAGAGTAAATACATCCTGTGCAACACTAAACTCCACCCCCGTTAGGGAGAGTGGAATTTAAAATTTCATTTTAGGCGGCAAAAACAATCCGGTTTTGATACTTGACATGGTTTTGTTCCCGTGTTATAGTGGGGAAGTCAAAGTGCGAAGATGGAGACAGTGTACGGCTTGCTGGGGTATACAGGGCGTCTGTCCTGGAGTCAGAGAGAAAATTCACCGGCTGAAAGGTTTTCCGAACAGTGCTGTACAAATTCACTCCGGAGCTGTCTGTGCGAAAGAGAATGCTTTAGTAGTGCAGAACGGGTCGTCCCGTTACAGACGAGAGAGCGCTGCCGAGGAATTGCGGCGGAAATATGGGTGGTACCACGGAGCTTACGGCTTCGTCCTGTTTCAGGACGGAGCCTTTTTTTGTTAGGCCAAGGGCCTGTTTCCATTGTGTAGTTTTTCGTGTTCCGAAAAACGGAACTTTGGAAACAAAAAACCACCTGCTATGCAGGTGAGTCAGCATTGCTTTAGCTTACAGTAAAAAA
>CALWGV010000055.1 GCA_944380185.1 uncultured Lachnospiraceae bacterium | reverse complement strand
AACGGCACGGAGCTGGGCGGCGGCAGCGTCCGTATCCACCAGGCGGATATCCAGGAGAAGATGTTCGAGGTGCTGGGCTTTACGCCGGAGGCGGCAAAGGAGCGGTTCGGTTTCCTGTTGGAGGCTTTCAAGTACGGCGTGCCTCCGCATGCCGGCCTGGCCTACGGCCTGGATCGCGTGGTCATGTGGATGGTCGGGGCCGACAGCATCCGCGACGTGATCGCCTTCCCCAAGGTGAAGGATGCCTCCTGCCTGATGAGCGAGGCCCCTTCGGCGGTGGATCCGGCGCAACTGGAAGAGTTGGGAATCGCTATCGTGGCCGGTCAGGAGGCGGACGGCGAGCCGCAGGCCTAAGCCGGGCGGCAGTCGGACGAGGCGGCCGAAGGGTAAGACGGACAGCGGCCTGCCTGCCAGGCGGTGATAGGTCGGATAAATCAACTAAACAGAGGGCAGACGAGATGTATCGGATTTTGATCGTGGAGGATGACCCCGGCATCGCCGGGGCCATCGCAAAGAGGGCCTCCATGTGGGGGCTTGACACCAGATGCGTGGAGGATTTCGCCAATGTGATGCGGGAGTTTTCCGCCTATGATCCCCATCTGGTGCTTTTGGACATCTCCCTGCCCTTTTTTGACGGTTATCACTGGTGCGGGGAGATCCGGCGGGTCTCCCAGGTGCCGGTGATTTTTATTTCCTCGGCCGCCGACAATATGAATATTGTCATGGCCATCAATATGGGCGGGGATGATTTCATCGCCAAGCCCTTCGACCAGAGCGTGCTGATGGCGAAGATCCAGGCGATGCTGCGGCGCACCTACGATTTCGCCGGGGCTGTGCCGGTCTTTGAGCATCGGGGAGCGATCCTGAATACCACCGACGGCAGCCTTTCCTACGGCGGGGAGCTGATTCCCCTTACCAAGAACGAATACCGGATCCTCTTGACCCTGATGGAGGCCAAGGGGGCCGTGGTCAGCCGGGAGAAGCTGATGGAGAGGCTGTGGGAGAGCGACAGCTTCGTGGACGACAATACGCTGACGGTCAACGTAAACCGCCTGCGGCGCAAGCTGAAGGAGGCGGGCCTGGCGGATTTTATCGTGACGAAATTCGGCGTGGGTTATCAGCTGGGATAGAGGGAGGAGAGGCATGAAATTTTTCGGTTGGTATCTAAAGGAGCGCAGACTGGGCATCTGCCTCTTTCTTTTATTCAGCCTGATTTTCCTGGCGGTGTTTGCCCTCTATCAGCTGCCGGCAGAGGCGGTGCTCTACCCGGTGCTGCTGTGCGCGGCGGCCGGGGCTCTGCTTTTTTCCTGGGATATCTGGAGGGTTTTTCAAAAGCATCGAAAGCTGCAAAAGCTTGCGCAGCTGCCTGCGTCCCTGATGGACTCCTTTCCGCCGGAGACAACCCTGTGGGATCACGACTACCGGCAGATCATCGATGCCCTGCGCCGCCAGCAGGCCGAGACGGAAAACCGGCTGAACCTGCGCTATATGGATATGGTGGATTACTATACCGTATGGGCCCACCAGATCAAAACGCCCATCGCTTCCATGCGGCTGACCTTGCAGAATGAGGATTCGCCGCTGTCCCGGAAGCTTGCCGAGGATCTGTTCCGCATCGAGCAGTATGTGGAGATGGTGCTGTGCTATCTCCGGCTGGACTCGGATTCCACCGACTATGTGTTTGCCCCCTGCGATCTGGACGGGGTACTGCGCCAGGCCATCCGCCGGTTCTCCACCCAGTTCATCGGCAAAAAACTGAATCTGCGCTATGAGCCGGTCCACTTTTCGCCGGTCACCGATGAAAAATGGCTTCTCTTCGTGGTGGAGCAGGTGCTGTCCAACGCGATCAAATACACCCCGTCCGGCGGGGAAATCGCCATAGGGCTGGAGGGGGAGACCCTGTACATCCGGGATACGGGGATCGGCATTGCCCCGGAGGACCTGCCACGGGTCTTCGAGAAGGGCTACACCGGCTACAACGGCCGCAGCGATAAGAAGGCCAGCGGCATCGGCCTCTATCTGTGCCGGCGGATCTGTGATAATCTGGGGCACAGGATTTCGGCCCGGTCTTCTCTGGACCGGGGCACCTGTATAGAGATCACTTTTCAGGAAAAGAGCGGAAAGGAGAACAGAGGATGAAATTGCTGGAGGAGCGGATACGGCGGGACGGCATCATTCGGCCCGGCAATGTGCTCAAGGTGGACAGCTTTATCAATCATCAGATGGATATCACCCTTTTTGAGGAGATGGCAAAGGAGTGGAAACGAAGATTTGCCGGGAAGCCGGTGAACAAGATTTTGACTATTGAAGCCAGCGGCATAGGCATAGCAGCCATTGCGGCCAGGGAGTTTCAGGTCCCGGTGGTTTTTGCCAAAAAAGCCCAGAGCATCAATCTGGATGCGGACAACTATGTGACAAAGATCCGTTCCTTCACCCATGGCAGGGAGTACGAGGTGATCGTCTCCCGCAAATTTTTAGGCCCCTGGGATCACGTGCTGATCATCGACGATTTTTTGGCCAACGGCTGCGCGCTCATGGGACTGCTGGAGATAACGCAGATGGCAGGGGCTGCGGTGGAGGGAATCGGTATTGCCGTGGAGAAGGGATTTCAGGAGGGCGGACGATTGATCCGCCAAAAGGGGATACAGCTGGAGTCCCTGGCTATCGTGGAGTCCATGGACGCGGAGACCGGAGAGATCTGTTTTGGCAGTCGGGAGGGCAGCGATGAGTAAGCGGGCGTCCGGAGAAGCTGTCTCCAAAAGGCAGGTGCTGCGGCAGTACTTCGGCTATGATGCCTTTCGTCCCGGACAGGAGGAACTGATCGACAGCCTTCTCGCCGGGAGGGATGTGCTGGGGATCATGCCCACCGGGGCTGGCAAATCTCTCTGTTATCAGATCCCGGCGCTGATTAAGGAGGGGATTACTCTGGTGATCTCCCCGCTGATCTCGCTGATGAAGGATCAGGTGGGCGCTCTCAATGAGGCGGGGGTTCATGCTGCTTACTTAAACAGTTCCCTGACACCGGGACAATATCAAAAGGCTCTGGCCTATGCGGCGGCCGGCCGCTATAAACTCATCTATGTGGCGCCGGAGAGGCTGGTCATGGAGGATTTCCTGCGTTTTGCCCTGTATGCCCGGATTTCCATGGTGGCGGTGGATGAGGCTCACTGTGTGTCCCAGTGGGGGCAGGATTTTCGCCCCAGTTATCTGAAAATACCGGATTTTATCTGCCGTCTGCCGGTGCGTCCTGTAGTGGGAGCCTTTACGGCCACGGCGACAGCCCAGGTGAGGGATGATATTGTGCGCCTTCTGGAGCTTGACCGGCCCAAGGTGCTGACCACCGGCTTTGACCGGCCTAACCTCTACTTTGCCGTACAGAGCCCGGCGGACCCTTACGGGGCTGCATTGGAATTTCTGGATGGACATCGCGGGGACAGCGGAATCATCTACTGCCTGACCCGCAAAGGCGTAGAGGAAGTCTGCGAAAAGCTGATTCGGGACGGATTTTCGGCTACCCGCTATCACGCCGGTCTGTCCGACGAGGAGAGGCGGCACAATCAGGACGATTTCATCTATGACCGAAGGAGGATCATGGTAGCCACCAACGCTTTTGGCATGGGAATCGATAAGTCCGACGTGCGTTTTGTGCTCCACTACAATATGCCAAAAAATATAGAGAGCTATTATCAGGAGGCGGGAAGGGCCGGGCGGGACGGAGAACCAGCCGACTGCCTGCTGTTCTATCGGCCCCAGGATGTGGTGACTAACAGGTTGTTTATTGAGAACAACCGGGACAATGAGGAGCTTGACGCAGCAGCCCGGCAGGAGGTCATGGAGAGAGATCAGGAGAGGCTGCGCCGTATGGTGGGCTACTGTTACACGGAGGGCTGTCTGCGGGAATATCTGCTGGCTTACTTCGGCGAGAAGACCGATGGACCCTGCCGCAACTGTTCCGGCTGTGACGGTCAGGGAGAGCCGGTGGATGTGACGGAGGAGGCCAAAGCTATCTTGACGGCGGCAGCCTACAGCGGCGGCCGGTATGGTGCCGGTCTGCTGGCAGACGCGGTGCGGGGAGCCCGCACGGAAAAGATCCGCCGGTCCGGCATGGATCAATGTCCCAGCTACGGCGCCATGTCGGGGATTTCGGCGGATCGGGTCCGCCGGATTATCACCGGCATGCAGAGCCGGGGATATCTGTCCGTGACCGGCGATCGCTACAGTCTGGTGGGGCCGGGCTCCAGGGCAGGGGATGTCTTGAACGGCAGAACACAGGTTTCCATGCGGCTCCCCCGCGAGGAGGCGCGGCCAAAGAGGGTCAAGGGGAAAAGGGTGCCGGGGGCTCTGGGAGAGGCGGACACCTCTCTGTTCGAGCAGCTCAGAGCCCTGCGCATGGAGATCGCGCGAAAGGAGGGCGTACCTCCCTATATTGTCTTTTCGGACAAGACTCTGGCCCATATGTGTATTGTACGGCCGCGGAACAAAGAAGAAATGCTTTCGGTTTCGGGAGTAGGCGCCTATAAGTATGAAAAGTATGGAGAGCAGTTTTTGGCGTGCATATGCCGGCAGGCGATGGAGGAAAAAGGGAGGACGAAATGACGGACAAAAAAATGTGCGGGAAAGGTCTGCACAAAGAGGATGCCGGGAGAGCGGAAGGGGCTCTGAAGGTGCGGGACAGCCTTATGGCCTTGCGGGATATAAAATACAGGGATTTTCAGAGCGCGTTGGTCCCGAATATCGATCCGCAGACAGTAATCGGCGTGCGCATGCCGCTTCTTCGCCGGCTGGCGGGGCAGCTGGCCGGCAGCAGAGAGGCGGAGGAATTTCTTTTGGATCTGCCCCACGCCTTCTACGATGAAAATGTGCTCCACGGCAAATTGATCGAGAAGATCCGGGACTATGACCGGTGTATGGCGGCGGTGGAGGCCTTTCTCCCCTATGTGGACAACTGGGCCGTCTGCGATACGATGTCTCCCAGGGTTTTTGGCCGTCACCGGCCGCAGCTTTTGGAGAAGATCCGCGTTTGGCTGGAGGACAGCCATCCCTACACGGTCCGTTTCGGAATCGGGATGCTGATGTCTCACTTTCTCGATGAGGATTTTGATCCGGCGCAGATGGAATGGGTCGTCGCCGTCCATTCGGAGGAGTATTATGTCAACATGATGCGGGCCTGGTATTTTGCCACGGCTCTGGCCAAGCAGTATGACGCGGCCTACGGGGTAATCCGGGACGGTAAGCTGGAGCTGTGGACCCACAATAAGGCCATCCAGAAAGCGGTGGAGAGCCGCCGCATCACTGATGAGCAGAAGGAGGCGCTGAGGGCTCTGCGGCAGAGATGATCCGCGGAAATGACCTGTTGCGCTTCGCCACTCTTTATGTTATAATGGGCAATAATGAAGTCTCGCGCCGTGAGCCGGGGCTTTCGCAGAAACGGTCCCGCCGCTGCGGGTTCCATAAGAGGAAGGAGAAAAGAAAATGAAGAAGATCAAGACTCTGACGGCCAACACGTTAAAGAATACGATGAAGAAGGGCGGCTGCGGCGAGTGCCAGACCTCCTGCCAGTCTGCCTGCAAGACCTCCTGCACGGTGGGCAACCAGAGCTGCGAGAACGCCAACAGATAAGACGCGCAGCCCGTTTTCGAGGGATAGATTAAGATAAGTACAGCTAAGTAGGGGACACGGTGCTACCAGCCCGTGTCCCCAAACTTTGAAAGGGGTACGCAAGTGATTCACCAGTACAAAAACAATGGCTACAATATCGTTATGGACATAGCCAGCGGCTCGGTGCATGTGGTGGATGACGTGGTCTATGACGCCGTCGCCATGTACGAGGGCCACACGAAAGAGGAAATAATGGCCTCTCTGTCTCCTGTCTATGGCAGTGAAGAGACGGAGGAGGCTCTGAATGAGATACAGCAGCTGATTGATCAGGAGATGCTCTTCACCGAGGATGAGTACCAGCAGTATGTGACGGACTTCAAAAAGCGCAAGACTGTGGTGAAGGCTCTCTGCCTCCATGTGGCTCACGACTGCAATCTGGCCTGCCAGTACTGTTTTGCCGAGGAGGGAGAGTATCACGGCCGGCGGGCACTGATGAGCCTGGAGGTGGGAAAGAAGGCGCTGGATTTTTTGATTGAGAATTCGGGCAGCCGGGTCAATCTGGAGGTGGATTTCTTTGGCGGAGAGCCGCTGATGAACTGGGATGTAGTCAAGGAACTGGTCCGCTACGGCCGTTCCCGGGAGGCAGAGTGCAATAAAAAGTTCCGCTTCACCATCACCACCAACGGCGTTCTGCTGAACGATGAGATCATGGAATTCTGCAACCGGGAGATGAGCAATGTGGTGCTGTCTTTGGACGGACGGTCCGAGGTCAATGATCGGATGCGTCCCTTCCGCAATGGAAAGGGCAGTTATGAGGTGATTGTCCCGAAATTCCAGAAATTTGCGGCGAGCCGGAGGGGCCAGTATTACGTGCGGGGGACTTTTACCCACTACAATCTGGATTTTGCCTCCGATGTGCTTCACTTTGCGGATCTGGGCTTTGACCAGATTTCCGTCGAGCCGGTGGTGTCGGCGCCTTCTGAGCCCTATGCCATCCGCGAGGAGGACCTGCCTCAGATCCTTGCGGAATATGACAGGCTGGCTGTGGAGTATATTAAGAGAAAGAAGGAAGGCAGAGGATTTAACTTCTTCCACTTTATGATTGATTTAAGCCAGGGGCCCTGCGTGGCCAAGCGTCTGGCGGGCTGCGGCTCGGGGACGGAGTACCTGGCGGTGACGCCCTGGGGCGATTTCTACCCCTGTCATCAGTTTGTGGGTGAGGAAAAGTTTCTGCTGGGCAATGTATACGACGGCATCACCAACACGGAGGTGCGCGACGAGTTTAAATTGTGCAATGTCTATGCCAAGGACAAATGCCGGGAATGCTTTGCCCGATTCTACTGTTCGGGCGGCTGCGCGGCCAACTCCTATCACTTCCACGGGACGATCACTGACGCCTACGATATCGGCTGCGAGATGCAGAAGAAGCGGATCGAATGCGCGATCATGATCAAGGCGGCCCTGGCCGATATGGCTGAGGCCGAGCCGTGACAGCGGAAATGTTGCACTTATTTCATGAAGAAAAGGGTTGAATTTGGTACCGTTTATGTATAGAATAATAAATATCGACGGAAGGGCGAAGAGAGCAGAGTTTACCACGGTTCACGGGACGGTACAGACGCCGGTGTTCATGAATGTGGGGACGGCGGCTGCAATCAAGGGGGCTGTCTCCACGGAGGACCTGGAGCGCATCGGGACACAGATCGAGCTGTCCAACACCTACCATCTCCATGTGCGCCCCGGCGATGAGATTGTAAAAAAACTGGGCGGTCTGCACCGGTTCATGTCATGGAACAGGCCGATTCTCACGGATTCAGGCGGATTTCAGGTATTTTCCCTGGCTTCTCTGCGCAAGATCCGGGAGGAGGGCGTGACTTTTAACTCTCACGTGGACGGAAGGCGCATCTTTATGGGCCCCGAGGAGAGCATGCAGATTCAGTCCAATCTGGGCTCCACCATCGCCATGGCCTTTGATGAGTGCCCTCCCTATCCGGCTACCCGCGAGTACATGCAAAACAGTGTGGACCGGACCTATCGCTGGCTGGAGCGATGTAAACGGGAGATGACGAGACTGAATGGTCTGCCGGATACGGTGAATCCCCATCAGATGCTTTTTGGCATCAATCAGGGCGGCACCTACACGGATATTCGCATCGAGCATGCGAAAAGAATCCGTGAGCTTGATCTGGACGGCTATGCGGTGGGCGGCCTGGCTGTGGGGGAGACCCACGAGCAGATGTATCACATCCTGGATGAAGTGGTTCCCTATCTTCCTCAGGATAAGCCGGTATACCTGATGGGAGTCGGCACGCCGGCCAATATCTTGGAGGCGGTAGAGAGAGGCGTGGATTTCTTCGACTGTGTTTATCCGTCGCGCAACGGCCGCCACGGCCATGTGTACACCAACCAGGGCAAGAAAAATCTGTTCAATGCCAAGTATCAGCTGGATGACAGACCCATCGAGGAAGGATGTCAGTGCCCTGCCTGCCAGCGTTACAGCCGGGCTTATATCCGTCACCTGCTGAAGGCGGGTGAGATGCTGGGAATGCGGCTGTGTGTGCTGCACAATCTGTATTTCTACAATACGATGATGGCGGAGATTCGACAGGCGATCGAGGAAAACCGCTATCATGAATATAAACAACAAAAGCTTGCTGGAATGCAGCAGGAAAAGTAAAAACAGGAGGAGAAACAAGATGAATGCAATTTTGATGGAAAGCGCCGGAATGAGTTGGACGATTATTCTCGTCTATGTAATTTTCATTGTCGGTCTGTTCTGGCTGATGGGCCGTCCCCAGAAGAAAGAGAAAAAGCGTCTCCAGGCTCTGATGGACTCTTTGGCCGTGGGCGATACCATTCGTACCACCAGCGGTTTTTACGGTGTGGTGATTGACATTACCGATGACATGGTCATCGTGGAATTTGGCAACAATAAGAACTGCAGAATTCCCATGGACAAGGCCGCCATCGTGGATGTGGAAAAGCCCGAGGAGGAATAATCCTGACAAGATAGCCGCTTACCGTCTTATTCGTAAGCGGCTGTTTTATAACCGGGACGCATTCGCAAGGTATCACTTTAGCGCGCGAAGCAAAAGGGATCTGGCCTGCAGCCCGGCGCTACTATGAGGCATGCATGTGAGAGGGGAGTGTGTAAGATGTCCAGAGTCTATAACTTTTCAGCGGGACCGGCAGTGCTGCCGGAGGAAGTACTGCGCGAGGCGGCCGAGGAAATGCTTGACTACCGCGGATGCGGGATGTCGGTGATGGAGATCAGCCACAGGTCTTCGGTGTTTGACCAGATCATCGGGGAGGCGGAGGCGGATCTGCGTGAGCTGTTAGCTGTTCCTTCTAATTATAAAGTGCTGTTTTTGCAGGGAGGAGCCTACACTCAGTTTGCTGCAGTGCCGATGAATCTGATGAAAAATAAGGTGGCTGACTATATTGTCACCGGCCAGTGGGCCAAAAAGGCCTGGAAGGAGGCGGCCCGCTACGGAAAGGCCAAATGCATTGCCTCCAGTGAGGACCGGACCTTTTCCTATATCCCAGACTGCTCCGATCTGCCGGTGAGCCCTGATGCGGATTATGTCTATATCTGCGAGAACAACACCATCTACGGCACCAAGTTTAAGACTCTGCCCGACACCAAGGGGAAGGATCTGGTGGCCGACGTATCCTCCTGCTTTTTATCTGAACCTGTGGATGTGAAGCGATATGGGGTGATGTTCGGCGGAGCCCAGAAAAATATCGGACCGGCCGGAGTGGTTGTCGCGATCATACGAGAGGATCTGATTCGGGAGGATGTGCTGCCGGGGACCCCGACCATGCTGATGTATAAGACTCAGGCTGATGCAGGCTCTCTGTTCAACACGCCGCCGGTCTACGGGATCTATATCTGCGGCAAGGTTTTTAAGTGGCTGAAGGCTCAGGGAGGGCTGGTTGCTATGAAAAAGCGCAATGAGGAGAAGGCAGGACTGCTCTATGACTTCCTGGATCAGAGCAGGCTTTTCCAGGGGACAGTGGAAAAGAAGGACCGCTCTCTGATGAATGTCCCCTTTGTCACCGGCAATAAGGAAGTGGACGCTCTCTTTGTCCGTGAGGCGGAAAGCGCCGGCCTGGTCAATCTGAAGGGACACCGCAGCGTCGGCGGTATGCGGGCCAGCATCTACAATGCCATGCCCAGAGCAGGTGTGGAGGCTCTGGTGGATTTTATGGGTGATTTTGAGGAGCGGCATCCGGTGAGCTGAACGGCAAAAGGACTGAGAAGGAGGAGAGGACGATGAGAAAAATTCACTGCATGAATTCGATTTCCCGCAGGGGCCTGGCCTTGCTGACCGAGGACTATGAGCTGACGGACCAGCTCGCGCAGGCGGAAGGCATACTGGTGCGAAGCGCCGACATGCATGGCTGTCAGCTGCCGGAGAGCCTGGTCGCTGTGGCCAGGGCAGGAGCGGGAGTCAACAATATCCCCTGCGACGAGCTGGCAAAGAAGGGAATACCGGTGTTTAATACGCCGGGAGCCAACGCCAACGGCGTCAAGGAGCTGGTGGTGGCGGCCTTGATCCTGGCCTCCCGCGATATCGTGGGGGGTATAGGCTGGGCAAAAAATCTGACCGGCGAAAATATAGCTGCGCAGGTGGAGAAGGGCAAGAAAAAATTTGCCGGGCAGGAGATAAGGGGCAAATCTTTGGGCGTCATCGGCCTGGGAGCCATCGGTGTGGAGGTGGCCAACGCCGCAGCCGGTCTGGGGATGAAGGTGACGGGTTATGATCCCTTTTTGTCGTTGACGGGAGCGCTGCATCTGTCCACCTATATTCACTACACACAAAATCTGGATGAGGTGCTCTCCCAGTGCGACTATCTGACGATCCATGTGCCGCTGACGGAGGGAACCCGAGGCTTTTTCGGTGAGGAGGCCATCGGCAAAATGAGGGATGGCGTGCGCATACTGAATTTCGCTCGTGACGAGCTGACAGACAATGAGGCCATGGCACGTGCTCTGGAGGCCGGCAAGGTAAGCTGCTACGTGTGCGATTTTGCCAACGAAAAAACTCTTGCTATGCCCCGCTGTATTGCGATGCCTCATCTGGGAGCCTCCACCGAAGAGTCGGAGGACAACTGTGCCGTCATGGCGGTGGGTGAGCTGGTAGATTATCTGGAGAATGGCAATATCCGCAATTCGGTCAATCTGCCGGACTGCGAGCTGGGCGAAAAAGCACCGGGACAGAAGCGGATAACCATTTTCCACCGCAATATTCCCAATATGATCGGTCAGGTCACTTCGGCAGTGGCTTCCTGCGGAATCAATATCTCTCACATGGCCAACAAAAGCCGGGGAGATATGGCCTATACCATGCTGGATGTGGAGACGGACGATGCCTCTGCTGTCCGCGGGCTTTTGGGCGGGATTTCCGATGTGATTAAAATTCGTATTCTGGACTGAGGAGAACAGATATGGCTAATGTGAGACCTTTTCTCTGTGTCAGACCTGCACAGGACATGGCCGCCCGCGTGGCGGCCCTGCCCTATGATGTGTACAGTGAGGCGGAGGCGCGAAAGGAGATTGAGAGAGAACCGCTGTCGTTTCTGCGCATCGATCGGGCGGAGACTCAGCTATCCGGGGAGATCTCTCCCGGAGACCCACGGATCTACAGAAAAGCTGCCTTTCTTTTGCGCGAGGCGATAGAAAAGGGCGTTTTTGTGGAGGAGACGGAGCCTAGATATTTTCTGTATGAACTTACCTGGGAGGGCAGAAGCCAAACCGGTGTGGTGGGCTGTGTGTCGGTGGATGATTATCTGGATGGCACGGTGCGCCGCCATGAGAGCACAAGGACGGACAAGGAGGAGGATCGGACTTCCCATGTAAAGGAATGCCGTGCGCAGACCGGGCCGATTTTTATGGCCTGCGACGTGTGTCCTTCGCTGAAGGAGCTGATGGGACGGGTAAAACAGAGGCCTGCTCTCTATGACTTTACTGCTCCCGACGGTGTAGGCCATCGGGTGTGGCGAGTGGAGGACCGGAAGGAAGCGGAAGAAATGAAAGGGATCCTCAGCAGCCTGCCTGCTCTCTATATAGCGGACGGACATCACCGGGCTGCTTCGGCAGTACGGGTAGCCGAGAGCCTGCGCAGAGAGCATCCGGACTATACAGGCGAGGAGGATTTCAACTATTTTCTCTCCGTGATCTTCTGTCGCGATGAGCTGCAGATCCTACCCTACAATCGAGTGGTGCGGGACTTAAATGGTCTGACGCCGGGAGATTTTCTGTGCCGGCTGGAGGAGAGATTTCAGATCACCGGATGCGGGGGCAGGCAGGTGAGTCCCGCGCAGCGCGGTGAGATGGGCCTGTATCTGTGCGGCGACTGGTATCATCTCAGGGTGAGAGAGGAGTTTAGAAGTGCTGATCCGGTGGAGGGGCTGGATGTGTCCTATCTGCAGAAGGAGGTGCTGACGCCGATTCTGGGCATAGGAGACCCGCGCACGGATCAGAGAATCGATTTCGTCGGCGGTATTCGGGGGCTTGACGAGCTGGAGAGAAGGTGTCGCGCGGATATGACGGCGGCTTTTAGCCTTCATGCCACCTCCATGGAGGAGCTCTTTGCCGTGGCAGATGCCGGGCAGATGATGCCGCCCAAATCGACCTGGTTTGAGCCTAAGCTGCGCAGCGGTCTCTTTATTCATCGCATTTAGCTGTCTGCGTGCGGAGAAAATCCGGCCTCAAATTATAGAATAACTGCCGTTGATTTACCTTTCTATCTATAACCCTATTTATAATAGGAAGAAACTCGTCAAAAAGATTGCCGGCGGCCGCTGAGAGGACAGATCAGTCGAAGAGAAATGAGATGCATAAGAATACATACGGAGGCATAAGAGTGAAAATAAGTGAAGAAAAATGGATTCTGCAGAATAAAAAGGCGGATTTCAGAGGGCTGGCCCAGCAGATCGGAGTCAGCCCTCTGCTTGTGAAGCTGGCGGTGAATCGGGGATATCGCACCCGGGAGGAGATTCACCGCTATTTCTACGGAACCAGGCGCGATATGTACGATCCGGAGCTTCTGCGCGATGCGCCGGCAGCCGCCGATGAGATTCTTGCCTGCATTGAGAGCGGAGGACTCATCGGTATTGCCTCCGATTTTGACGTGGATGGAATCTTCTCTGCTCTGATTCTCTACAAGGGCATTCTGCGTCTGGGGGGACGGGCCAAAATTTATACGCCGGACCGGGTGGCGGAAGGATATGGCCTCAATCTGCGCATTGTCGCGGACGCAGCGGATGACGGTGTCAGGCTGCTGCTGACCTGCGACAACGGGATAGCGGCCCCGGAACCGGTGGCCAGGGCTGGCGAGCTGGGAATCACTGTGGTGGTGACGGATCATCATGAGGTGCCCTTTACGGAGAAGGAGGACGGGACCCGGGAGTATCATCTGCCTCCGGCAAGAGCTGTGGTCAATCCCAAGAGGGACGACTGTCCCTATCCCTACAAAGGTCTGTGCGGAGCAGGCGTGACCTACAAGCTGATGGAGCTTCTCTACCGGCGAAGGGGATTGCCCCAGAAGGAACTGGATGAATTTCTCTCCTATGCGGCGGTGGCCACGGTGGCCGATGTGATGGACTTAAACGGAGAGAACAGAATTATTGTCAAATATGGACTGGAGCTGCTGAAAAAGACAGAAAACCAGGGGCTTCGCGCGCTGATGGCTGTCGCCGGTGTGGACCCGGAGACTCTGTCGGCTTATCACATCGGATTTATCCTTGGTCCCTGCTTCAATGCGGCGGGGAGGCTCTCCACTGTGCAGATGGCTTTTTCGCTTCTGCTGGCCGATTCCATGGAGGAGGCGCTGCCGGCGGCCCTGGAATTAAAGACGCTCAACGACAGCCGAAAGGAGATGACGGCCAGGGGAGTGGAGCAGGCCAGGGAAAAAATCGAAAAGGACGAGCTGTGGAAACTTCCGGTCATGGTGGTCTATCTGGAGGACTGTCATGAAAGTCTGGCGGGAATCATCGCAGGACGGATTCGGGAGCTGTATCATCATCCGGTCTACGTGATTGTGGACGCCCAGACCGGGCTAAAGGGCTCAGGCCGTTCCATCGAGGCTTATTCCATGTTTGAACACCTGCAGAGGTGCGGCGACCTTCTTGATCGCTTCGGCGGCCATCCCATGGCGGCAGGACTGTCTCTCCAGGAAAAAAATCTGGCGGAGTTTGTCCGCCGGCTCAATGAGGATTCCGGCCTGACGGAGGAAGATTTCCGGCCGGTGGTGCGCATCGATGCCGCCGTTCCCATAGAGTATCTGACTGAGGAGGGGATACGGGAGATGGAGCTTTTGGCTCCCTTTGGCAAGGGAAATACCCGGCCCCTTTTTGCCGAGCAGCATTTCCGCATTTTGTCCGGCCGAATTCTGGGGAAAAACCGCAACGTACTGAAAATGCAGGTGGAGAACCGGACCGGTCACCGCATCGAAGCCATGTATTTTGGCGATATCGAGGCCTTTGAGGACTGTGTGAGAAGGGAGTACGGCGAGGAGGCGCTGACGGCTATGTATCAGGGGAGGCCCTCTCCTGCGGGAACCTCTATTGATCTGGGGTTTGTCTACTATCCGTCGGTCAATGCATTTCGGGGCAGGAAGACTGTGCAGATCGTGGTGGAACATTACTGCCGCATCGGCGGATAAGGGGGAGAAAGCGCCGCTTTTCCACTTGCGGGCGGGCCTAAATCCGTTTATAATAAAAATGTGTGCGCTGTGAGGGGATTGGCCCCGAGGACAGTGCCGGAATGGAGGTTCGTTGATGAAAAAATTAGAGGAGTACGTAAGAAGTATTCCGGATTTTCCGGAGAAGGGGATTATCTTTCGCGATGTGACCAGCGTCCTGCAGGATGCTGATGGTCTTAAGCTGGCCATCGACGGCATTCAGGAGCAGTTAGAGGATGCCGAGTTTGATGTGGTGGTAGGACCGGAGTCCCGCGGTTTTATCTTTGGCGTGCCGGTGGCCTACAATCTGCACAAGGCTTTTGTGCCCGTGCGCAAGAAGGGCAAGCTTCCCTGTGAGACGGTATCCATGGAGTATGACCTGGAGTACGGCAGCGCAGTGATCGAGATGCACAAGGACTCCATCAAACCGGGCCAGAAGGTGGTCATCATCGATGACCTGATCGCTACCGGCGGGACCATTGAGGCCATCACAAAGCTGGTGGAGAGTCTGGGCGGTGAAGTAGTGCGGATCTGCTTCCTGATGGAGCTGGCCGGTCTTAAGGGGCGTGAGAAGCTGAAAAAGTACGACGTGAGAAGTGTCATCTGCTATGAGGGACACTGACAGCCATGATTACCAGCGTCTCCAATGAGCGGGTAAAGAATGTTGCCCTGCTGCAGAAAAAAGCCAGAGCCAGGAAGGAGCAGGACTGTTTTGTGGTCGAGGGCGCGCGAATGGCGGGGGAGGCTGAGGAGGATCGTCTGATTGAGGCCTTTGCCTCGGAGAGCTTTCTTCGCAGACCGGAAAACGAGGCCCTCTGCGCCAGGCTTCATGCAGAGCCGGTATCGGATCGGGTGATGGAGGCCATGTCTGATACGCGCACGCCCCAGGGGATCATCGCTGTGATCCGCCGCCGGGAAGCAAAGCCCCGGGAGATGATCTCTTCTCCTGCGCCTCTTATCCTGCTGCTGGAGCATCTCCAGGACCCGGGCAATCTGGGAACAATCCTGCGCACCGGCGAAGGGGCCGGAGTGAGCGGCGTGCTGATGTCGGAGGACACAGTGGACATCTATAATCCCAAGGTGATCCGCTCTACGATGGGTTCCATCTACCGGGTGCCCTTTGCCTACGTGCCGGATCTGGGGCGGGCGGCAGAGGAGCTTAAAGGACAGGGAGTGCACCTCTATGCGGCGCATCTGGCCGGAGAGAGAAGCTATGACGAGGAGGACTACCGGAGAGCCGCCGCCTTCATGATTGGCAATGAGGGAGCGGGCTTGAGCAGCAGCCTGGCCGGAATGGCTGACGGACTGGTGCGTATCCCGATGCGGGGAAGGGTTGAATCTCTGAACGCAGCCGTGTCGGCCGCCATTTTGCTGTATGAGGCCGACAGGCAGAGACGAAGGGAAAAGAGCTGCCAGAAGTAGCCGTCGGCAGGCGGCCGCTGCAGCGGAAAAGGGCTTTGGGTGTGCGCATTTTTGCGCACACTTTTTTTCATGCGGAAATCCGCGTCGAAAAGTCAGGAAAAAACGGGAAAAGTGGTGGGGAAGGACCTAAATCGATGCCAAATGGGTGGAGAAGTGGGGCAAAAATGGTTTTCTATTCCACAGGGGGTTGACAAGGCTATAAATATCTGCTACACTAAAAGCCGTAACAAACGCGTAATAATTTTGTAATAAGTGGAATAAAGTGTTAACATCTCTCATATTGAGGTTGCAAAATATAGAAACGAAATAAGGAGATTATGATGAAAGCTAAGAAAAAAGTCGCAGTCGTTTGCCTGAGCATCGGCGCTGTACTGCTGCTTCTGACAGCCTTCTCAGGTGTTAATGCTTGGAACCAGGAAGGAGACGCGGACAGTACCGGTCAGACAGATGAAGTGCTGACAGAGGGAATGATCTGGTCGGAGACAAAGATTCCCGAGGAGGGGTCCTCCGAGGGGACGGTTGCCGGTGACGCGGCATCCGGCGCAGGAAATGCTGCAGCTGTGCAGGCCATAACGGAGACGGCTTCTGTTCCGGAAGAGTCTGCGGCTGAGCCGGCTTCTGCCAGCCCCGAGGAGACGCAGACCGCTGAGACAGCTGAGGCGGGGACCGAGGCCGAGACAGCCGGCGATGAGTCGCAGGAGGCTGCTGCTGAGACGGACGCCGAGGAGGGTGCCGCAGAAGAGACTGCCGCCGAGGAGGAGGACAGCGCTCTGGCGCAGGCCGAGGTGGATTACTTCGAAGGTCAGTTTATGGTGACGGTGACCGGCAACACGGCGCTGAACGTGAGAGAGGAGCCTGATACCGAGAGCGCCTGGGTCGGCAAGATGTATGCCGGCAGCGGCGGATATATTCTCGAGGAGGGCGACGGCTGGTCGAAGATCGAATCGGGGTCTGTCGTGGGCTGGGTCAGCAATGACTATATTCTCACCGGGGATGCCGGCAGAGAAAAGGCGCTGGAGGACAGCGAGCTGGTCATTGAGGTTCAGTCGGATGCACTGAAGGTTCGTTCCGCTCCTTCTACCGCTGAGGACAATAAGCTTCGCGCTATCTACGGCGGAGAGACCTACCCGGTGGTGTCCGTGGAAGGCGACTGGGTGGAGATCCAGTACGCCGAAGAAAAGACAGGCTGGGTGGCGGCTGATTATGTGGAGATCCGCTACAGCTATGAGCATGCCATGTCGAAGAAGGAGATCGAGGAGGCCGAGGAGGCAAGAAAACGCAAGGATGTGGCGACAACGACCCGCTCCAGTCATTCTGCTTCCTACGATGAGACCACGCTTCTGGCGTGCCTGATTCAGTGCGAATCCGGCAGCTATGAGGGTCAGCTGGCCGTGGCCAATGTGATCCTCAACCGGGTAAACAGTTCCAAGTTCCCCAACAGCATCACGGATGTCATCTACGCGGCAGGACAGTTCAGTCCCGTCAGAAGCGGAAGCCTGGATGCCCGCCTGGCCAAGGGACCTTCGTCCACGGCGCTGCAGGCGGCCACGGATGCCTTAAACGGGGTCAACAACATCGGAGATTACCTGTATTTCCGCTCAGCCAGTTCGGCTGACACGTCCAGTTATTCGTCCTATACCATTGTGGCGGGCAACTGCTTTTACAACAAGTGATAAAAACCAGATACGGATGAAGCTTGCGGGGCCGGACAGAGGAGAAATCCTTTGTCCGGCCTCTCTGCTGTACAAGGTTTACATTTTTGTGACAAAAAGAAAATCATCTTGTATTATCCGGGGAAATGGGTTAGAATAAACGAGAAAGAAGGGAGGCTTGGGGGAATGGATGCGATTTATTGGCTGCTGCTTTTTATTATCCTGTTGGTCATCGAAGTGCTGACCCTGGGGCTTACCACCATCTGGTTTGCAGGGGGCGCTCTGGCCGCTTTTGTGGTCTCTTTGATTCTGGAAAACATGCTGGAGGTGGAGGTGGCGGTCTTTATCGTTGTCTCCGTCATTCTCTTACTGTTTACCCGACCCTGGGCCATGCGCTATCTGAACCGGAAGACCATCCGCACCAACGCGGACAGTCTCATCGGGACGACGGTGCGGGTCGTCGAGCCGGTGAACAATATTTTAGAAAAAGGAGCCGCGCAGGCCGCCGGCAAGGAATGGACGGCGCGGTCAAAGGAGGACGACGTTACCTTTGAGGAGGGGGAGCTGGCTGTGGTCAGTGAGATCCGCGGAGTAAAGTTGATCCTGGAGAAAAAGAAGGAGGACTGAATTATGATTTCAGCAATTAGTGTGGGCGGGGCCATCGGTATTTTGATTCTGTGCATCGTGATACTTCTGATTGCCGCATCCTGTGTCAAGATTGTTCCCCAGGCTTCGGCCATGGTGGTGGAGCGTCTGGGCGGTTATCTGGCCACCTGGCCTGTAGGACTGCATTTTAAGGTTCCCTTTATCGACAGAATTGCCCGCCGGGTCAACTTAAAGGAGCAGGTCATTGACTTTAAGCCTCAGCCGGTGATCACCAAGGATAACGTGACGATGCAGATTGACACGGTGGTGTTTTTCCAGATCACTGATCCCAAGCTCTACGCATACGGCGTGGAAAATCCGCTGATGGCCATCGAAAATCTGACGGCCACTACCCTCAGAAATATCATCGGCGATCTGGAGCTCGATGAGACGCTGACTTCCCGCGAGCTGATTAATTCCAAGATGCGCATCAATCTGGATGAGGCTACCGACCCCTGGGGAATCAAGGTCAACCGCGTGGAGTTAAAGAATATCATTCCCCCGGCGGAGATCCAGGATTCCATGGAGAAACAGATGAAGGCAGAGCGCGAGCGCCGCGAGAAGATACTGGTGGCAGAGGGTGAAAAGAAGTCCTCGATCCTGGTGGCAGAAGGAAAGAAGGAGGCAGCCATTCTGGAGGCCGAGGCGGAGAAGGAGGCAGCAATCCTGCGCGCCGAGGCGCAAAAGGAGGCCACGATCAAGGAGGCCGAGGGTCAGGCGGAGGCCATTTTGAAGATTCAGCAGGCCAATGCCGACGGTATCCGCGTGATCAAGGAAGCGGGAGCTGATTCTGCCGTACTGCAGATCAAGAGCCTGGAAGCTTTCGCTAAGGCGGCCGACGGCAAGGCGACCAAGATCATCATTCCCTCGGAGATACAGGGGCTGGCCGGTGCCGTGACGGCAATCAGCGAGCTGGCCAAGACCGACGCTGCGCAGTAAAGGGCATGTTTTATGCGTACGAAGAGGAAAAATAGAAATCCCCATCTTTCCGGGGTGGTGATGGATCTGGCCCATGTGATTCTCTGTGTGGGAATCGTCGTATGTGCCGTAATGATATTTTTAAACCCGGTTTTTTATCAGAAATTATTTCCCGTCGTCTTTGCCCTGGCGTGTATGATTCAGTTTCTGCACGGGGTGCCGAAACTGGCAGGGTATCATCGCAGTCATGGAGCGGAGGGAAGTCTGCTGGCGGCGGGAATCGTCCTCTGTGCTCTGGGCGTTGTGCTGGCGGTACTGGCGATTGTCAGCGCGGTGACGGTCTGGTGACGGATAGTTCTGGTAGTTTTGAAGCGAGTAAATGGATAAGAGTGAGGGTGCCGCAGGCGGCACCCTCATTGCTGCGAATACAGGAGGGCAAAATATGGTGCTGTGCGGGGCCAATTCCTACACGCAAAAGTTTTATCTGGGCGAGCAGTTTGACATGCTCCCCGAGAGAGTAAAGGAAGAATTAAAGATCATGTGTGTGATCTATGTGGAGGATGTGGGAGGTATTCTGACCCTGGAGTATGACGATGAGGGCAATCTGGATTTTCGCGTGGAGGCGGATGAAGGGGATTACCTCTTTGACGAGATTGGGAGCGTACTGAAGATCAAGCAGCTGCGCAATGAGAAGCAGGAGCTGTTGGAAGCGCTGGAGCTGTTTTACCGCACTTTTTTCCTGGGAGAGGATGGAGAAAAGAGCGGGGAGGAGGAAAAATGAGCCGGATCGGCAGCCTGCAGATCGGTGATTGCCGGGTCGATGTACCGGTGCTGCTGGCTCCCATGGCGGGCGTGTCGGACCTGGCCTTTCGGCTGCTGTGCAGGGAGATGGGAGCGGGTTTGGTGTGCACGGAGATGGTCAGCGCCAAGGCGATTTATTATGGCAATCGGGGGACAAAGGAGCTGATGGAATCCCGGCCGGAGGAGAGGCCGCTGATGCTGCAGCTGTTCGGCTCGGATCCGGAGCTGATGGGATATATAGCCGCCCAGGTGGAGGACGGGCCGTGGGACATTCTGGATGTCAATATGGGCTGCCCGGTGCCTAAAGTGGTCAAAAACGGAGACGGTTCGGCCCTCCTCAAGGACCCATCCCGGGTGGAGAGTATTGTTTCTGCTATGACAAGAGCGGTGAGAAAGCCGGTGACGGTAAAGATTCGCAAGGGCTTTGCGCTGGAAGATGAGTGTGCCGTGGAGGTTGCCCTGGCCGCCCAGGCGGGCGGGGCTGCGGCGGTGACTGTCCACGGTCGGACCAGAGAGCAGTATTACAGCGGCAGAGCCGACTGGACGGCAATCCGCCGTGTGCGGGAAGCAGTGGATATCCCGGTCATCGGAAATGGAGACGTGACAAGCGCGGGGGATGCCCTGCGCTTGTTTGAGGAGACCGGAGTGGCGGGTATAGCCGTAGGACGGGCAGCCAAGGGCAATCCCTGGATATTCCGGGAGATTCGGGCGGCACTCTCTGGTGAGGAGATCCCCGAAAGACCTGACGCCGCCGAGATTGGTGAAATGATTCTGCGCCATATGAAACTGGAGCTCTCCTACAAGCCGGAACATGTGGCCGTCCGCGAGATGCGAAAGCATGTGGCCTGGTACACCGCCGGCCTGCCCGGCAGCTCAGCCCTCCGGCGCCAGGTCAACGAGGCGGAAACGGCAGCACAGCTGGAAAAACTGGTGCGCACGCAGATCATCAAAAAAGCGAATCAGGCATAAACCCCATCCCCGCGCATATACTATGAAAGCCCCGGACGGCGACTGCCGGCGGGCACAGGCACTTGACATTGACAGGCGTCTGTGATATTATACTGCTCATGTTAAAAGGTCTCAGACTGAATAGTCGGACCAGTCAAGGAAGGTGTTAAGTATGGCAGATAAGAAAAATATCCTGACCTATGCAGGGCTGAAAAAGCTGGAGGATGAGCTGCAGGACTTAAAGGTTGTGCGCCGTCAGGAAGTGGCGCAGAAGATCAAGGAGGCCAGGGAACAGGGGGATTTGTCCGAGAACGCAGAGTATGATGCGGCCAAGGACGAGCAGAGAGATATCGAGGCCCGCATTGAGGAGCTCGAGAAGATTCTGAAAAACGTAGAGGTTGTCGTGGAGGACGAGATTGATCTGGATAAGATCAATGTAGGCTGCCGCGTCAAGGTGTACGATGTGGAGTTTGACGAAGAGATGGAGTTCGACATTGTGGGCTCCACCGAGGCCAATAGTCTGGAGAACAAGATTTCCAATGAATCGCCGGTGGGCAAGGCTCTGATCGGCAAGAAGGTGGGCGATACCGTGACGGTGGAGACTCAGGCCGGCGATATTGAGTACAAGGTTCTGGGAATACAGAGGGTTTCCTAAGGAAGCAGAGAGGGAGAAAAGGTGGAACAGGATAATCGGAATCAGGCATTGAAGGACCAGGATGTAAATCAGCTGCTGAAGGTACGCCGGGAGAAGTTGGCAGCGCTGCAGGAGGAGGGGCACGATCCCTTTAAGATCACCCGCTTTGACGTGACCAATCACACGTCGGATATCCTGGATAATTTTGAGGGATTCGAGGGCAGGGAGGTAGTCATTGCCGGCCGTATGATGGCAAAAAGAGTTATGGGCAAGGCTTCCTTTGGCAACCTGGCGGATCTGAAGGGCAATATTCAGTTTTATGCTTCCCGGGATAATCTGGGAGAGGAGCCCTATAAGGCTTTCAAGAAACTGGATATCGGCGACATTATCGGCGTGCGCGGCGAAGTGTTTCGCACTCATGCAGGTGAGATCTCGGTCAAGGCCGAAGAGATCACTTTGCTCTCCAAGAGTCTGCAGGTGCTGCCGGAGAAATATCACGGCCTGACGGATACCGATACCCGCTATCGCCAGCGCTATGTGGATCTGATCATGAATCCGGAGGTAAAAGAGACCTTTGTCAAGCGTTCCGCCATTCTCCGAGAGATCCGCAATTTCCTGGACAACCGTGGTTTTATGGAAGTGGAGACGCCTATGCTGGTGTCCAACGCAGGCGGCGCGGCAGCCAGACCTTTTGAGACCCATTACAATGCCCTGGATGAAGATGTGAAGCTGCGCATTTCTCTGGAGCTGTATCTGAAGCGTCTGATTGTCGGCGGACTGGAAAAGGTCTATGAGATCGGCCGTGTTTTCCGCAATGAGGGAGTAGATACCCGCCATAATCCAGAGTTTACGCTGATGGAACTGTATCAGGCCTACACCGATTACAACGGCATGATGGAGCTGACCGAGAGCATGTTCCGCTATGTGGCTGAGAAGGTCTGCGGCACTACGCTGATCCCCTACGGCGATGTGATGATCGATCTGGGCAAGCCTTTTGCGAAAATGACTATGGTAGAGGCGGTCAAGAAATATTCCGGCGTGGACTTCGATCAGGTGGCTGACACTGCCCAGGCCAAGCGTCTGGCTGACGAGAGAGGCATCCAGTATGAGGAGCGCCATGCCAAGGGAGATATCCTGAATCTTTTCTTTGAAGAATATGCAGAAGAACATCTGATTCAGCCGATCTTTATCACAGATCATCCGGTGGAGATCTCTCCGCTGACCAAGAGAAAGCCGGACAAGCCGGACTATGTGGAGCGTTTTGAACTGTTTATCTATGGCCGTGAGATGTGCAATGCTTACTCTGAGCTCAATGACCCCATCGATCAGCGCCACCGCTTCGAGGAGCAGGAGAAGCTCCTGGCTCAGGGCGATGAGGAAGCAAATCACACCGATGAGGATTTTCTGAATGCGCTGGAGATCGGTATGCCCCCCACAGGCGGCATCGGCTATGGCATCGACCGTCTGGTGATGCTCCTGACCAATTCGCCTGCCATCAGGGATGTACTGCTGTTCCCCACAATGAAGTCACTGGATAAAAAAGATACGGCAAAAAAGGCTGAGGCTGCGCCGGGAACAACCGGTGCCATCGAAAGCGCCCAGGCTGCGGCGCCTCAGGTACAGCTGGATCTGACCAAGGTAAAGATCGAGCCTCTGTTTGCCGAGCTGGTAGATTTCGAAACTTTTTCTAAGTCCGATTTCCGTGTAGTGAAGGTCGAGGGCTGCGAGGCAGTGCCCAAATCCAAGAAGCTTCTCAAGTTCACACTGAACGACGGAACAGAGCGCCGACGCACGATCCTGAGCGGAATTCATGAGTATTATGAGCCGGAGGAGCTGATCGGCAAGACTTGCGTGGCTATCACAAATCTGCCGCCCAGAAAGATGATGGGCATTGATTCCGAAGGAATGCTGATCTCGGCTGTGTATGAGTATGACGGACATGAAGGGCTGAATCTCCTCATGCTGGAGGATGGGATTCCGGCAGGAGCCAAGCTGTATTGATTTTGGCTATACTCGCTGGCCCGAGAGGGCAATTTGAGTGCAAGTCCCCTGAGAGATTAATTCTCAGGGGATTTTTTTGTTAGGCCAAGGGCCTGTTTCCATTGTGTAGTTTTTCGTGTTCCGAAAAACGGAACTTTGGAAACAAAAAACCACCTGCTATGCAGGTGAGTCAGCATTGCTTTAGCTTACAGTAAAAAA
>CALWGV010000054.1 GCA_944380185.1 uncultured Lachnospiraceae bacterium | reverse complement strand
CGTAAACTTCACTTCTATTTCCTGTACATATTTTTTCAGGGAATTGCTTAAAAATTTTCTGCTCCGCTTCAAATATACTGTATAATCGCAAGAATGTAAAGGGTTGCTTATGAAACACTCAGGAATTTGGAAGAACTAAATTCCATCGGCTCTTAGGGGGTAGAATTTAGGCTTTCAAACTGGAATTTACTTTTGCAACTCACCTTTTTCTGCAATTATTGGTTTTTTTCTGTGTTACAGTTTAAAATCATCGCTGCAAATAAAATTCGGTTCCGCCGAAAGGCTCCGGTTACGTGCTCCGGCTACAGACTCCAGTTACTCGGCCGCCGCAGCGTCCGCCTCCGCGCCTTCTGCGGCGTTGTCAGAGGAGGCTTCGCCTGTGGAAGAATTCGACAGGGAAGGACTGGCGCTGTCCGCGCCGGCAGAGGTATCGTTTGGAGAAAGAGGGATGGAGAACATGGGGAACAGTCCGCCCTCTTCGCCGGTAACCAGCGCTGACGGAAGCACGCCGTTCCATGCCTCGATGATGTCCTGCATCTGGGTCTGCTCGGTGATGCTGGCGCTCAAAATGCGGTTGGCATCAGCCTTGGCCTGGGCGAGAATGGTCTCGGCCTCAGCCTTGCCCTGCGCTTCAATGCGGGCGGCTTCTGCCTCTGCTTCCGCCTTGGCCAGATTGGTTGAATTTTCGATGGCCTGACGCTCCTGCTCCATGATTGCCAGCTGGCGGGCTTCGATGGCGTCGTTGTATCTCTCTTCAAAGTCCATGTTGGAGATCACTACCTTGATGACGCGTACCGTGTCTTCTCCATATTTTTCATCCAACGCCTGCTGCAGGGTTTCCTGGGCGGCGGGCTCGATGAGGCCGCGGTTGGTCACGTCTTCGGTGGCCAGAGATTTGGCCGCCACCTTCAGGGCGGAGGATACCAGCGTCTGAGAAACCAGATTGTCGGTGTAATTGCTCACATTGGCGTAAATCCAGGCGGAGCGGTCGGGAGAAATCTGGTAGGTCACGGTGACGCCCTCTATGTAGACGACGGTCTGGTCGGCAGCCTCGCTCCAGATCTGACCGTCTATATAGATGTCCTGCTGCTTGTTATTTACCTGCAGAACATTCTGGACGAAAGGAATCTTCCAGTTAAATCCGTTGGGCATGGGACGCTCCTGAATCTGACCAAAGGTGGTCACCACGCCGGTATAGCCCGAGGGGATAATGACAATGGAATTGACCAGAAGAAAAATGACGGCAGCCAGAATCAGAATCGGCCATAAAAAACGAAACGATCGTTTGGCGGGCCGTCCGCCCCCGCTCCCGTTTCCGTCTTCCTGTCGGAATGCCTGCTTTTTTTGAAAGAATTTGTTCATAAGATACCTTCCCTTTCTCCCCCGTATTGACCGATCGGGCTGTTTGCCGGTCGGCTGACCAGGGCTGTTTTTGCCTGTTAATCGAAATTATATCGCGCAGGCTAACATAAGTAAATGATATTTGAAAAAAGTTCTTGCTATTCCGGAGAATTTAAGGTATATCTTAAAGTAAAAATTGCAAGACGCCGGCGGTATACGCACGCAGGCGGGTGACCTGGGCGGATGTATATGTGGGCTTATGCGGCGAGGAGGAGAGATTATGGAGAAATTCAGAGTAGGTGTCCTGGGTGGAACAGGAATGGTAGGACAGAGATTTATTTCCCTGCTGGAGGGTCATCCCTGGTATGAGGTGACCGTTATCGCCGCCAGCCCCCGCAGCGCCGGCAAAACCTATGAGGAGGCTGTAAACGGCCGCTGGAAGCTGGATACGCCGATGCCGCAGCGGGTGAAATCCATCGTGGTGAAGGATGTCAACGATGTGGCGGCCGTGGCCGGAGAGGCGGATTTTGTATTCAGCGCCGTAGATATGAGCAAGGATGAGATCCGGGCCATTGAAGAGGCCTATGCGAAGGCGGAGACGCCGGTGGTCTCCAATAACAGCGCTCATCGCTGGACTCCCGACGTGCCGATGATGATTCCGGAGCTGAATTCGGAACATGCGGATGTGATTCCCTATCAGAGAGCCCGGCTGGGCACCCGCAGCGGATTTATCGCCGTCAAGCCCAACTGCTCCATTCAGAGCTATACGCCGGCCTTGCATGCTCTCTTAGACTATAGGCCCCAGGTAGTGGTAGCGACCACCTATCAGGCCATTTCGGGGGCGGGCAAGACCTTTGCAGACTGGCCTGAGATGGTGGATAATGTGATTCCCTACATTGGAGGCGAGGAGGAGAAAAGCGAGCAAGAGCCTTTGCGTATCTGGGGACATCTGGAGAACGGCGTAATTGTTAAGGCCCAGAAACCGCTGATTACGACGCAGTGCATCCGCGTCCCGGTGACCAATGGTCATATGGCGGCGGTTTTTGTATCGTTTGAGAAAAAACCGGAGAGAGAGGAGATCCTGCGCCGCTGGGCCGAGTTTAAGGGACTGCCTCAGGAATGGGAGCTGCCCAGCGCGCCCAGGCAGTTTATTCGCTATATGGAGGAGGATAACCGTCCGCAGACGGCATTGGATCGGGACTATGAGCGCGGAATGGGCGTCTGCCTGGGACGGCTCAGAGAGGATACGGTCTATGACTATAAATTTGTCGGTCTGTCTCATAATACGGTGCGCGGAGCCGCAGGCGGAGCGATTCTGTGCGCAGAGCTTCTGACCAGACAGGGATATATCGTTAAAAAATAAGGGCTTGACAAAGCGGGGTTTTCTCCGTATCATAAAAAACATAAAGGAAAGACAAAGGCTGTGAAGAAGAAGAGTAGGTTTTGCGCGCCACCAGAGAGGACGGTTCGCCGGCTGAAAGGCCGTCCAGGAAGGCGGAGATGGAACGTGGCTTTGGAGCCTGCGGTGAAAGGAATTTCTGTTTGCTGCTGTCGGATAATCTTGAAGCATGATTTCAGATAATGCCATTTAATGTCATTTGACAAGATTGCAGACGGACAGGAGCGTACGGAACAGATCAGCAAGCCGCACGAGTGGTCCCCGTTACGGACCGAGAGATGGCATGCAGGGAAGACAGATATATTGCTTTTGGTTTTCGGCATGTCAAAGCAAGGTGGTACCGCGATGAGATTCGCCCTTCTGTGTTTGGCACGGAAGGGCTTTTTCTTTTGCCGCCGCCTTTGAAAGAGCAGAGAGCACAGAAAGTAAAGAGGAGATGACTATGAAGAAGGAACTGGAAAAAACCTATACCCCTCAGAATATTGAGGACAGGCTGTATCAGAAGTGGCTGGACAAAAAATATTTTGCCGCCCATGTAAATCCCGACAAAAAACCATTCACCATTGTGATGCCGCCGCCCAACATCACCGGACAGCTGCACATGGGACATGCCCTGGACAATACGCTGCAGGACATCCTGATCCGCTATAAGCGGATGCAGGGATATGAGGCGCTGTGGCAGCCGGGGACGGATCACGCTTCCATAGCTACGGAGGTCAAGGTGATCGACAAGCTGAAAAAAGAAGGCGTGGACAAAAACGAATTGGGCCGGGAAGGCTTCTTGAAGGAGGCCTGGGCATGGCGCGAGGAATACGGCGGACGCATCATCAACCAGCTGAAGAAAATGGGTTCCTCGGCGGACTGGGACAGGGAGCGGTTTACCATGGATGAAGGCTGTTCCGAGGCAGTCAAGGAAGTGTTCATTCGCCTGTACAAGAAGGGCTATATCTATAAGGGCAGCCGCATTATCAACTGGTGCCCGGTGTGCAAGACCTCTATCTCCGACGCAGAGGTGGAGCATGTGGAGCAGGCAGGCCATTTCTGGCATATCAAGTATCCCATCGCCGGTGAAGACGGCTATGTGGAGATCGCTACGACCCGTCCGGAGACCATGCTTGGCGATACTGCTGTGGCGGTGAACCCTGACGATGAGCGCTACACCCATCTGGTGGGAAAGATGCTGAAGCTGCCGCTGACGGACCGGGAGATTCCGGTAATCGCTGACGAGTACGTGGATAAGGAGTTCGGTACCGGCTGCGTGAAGATTACGCCCGCTCATGACCCCAACGACTTTGAGGTGGGCAAGCGCCATAATCTGCCGGAGATCAATATCATGAATGACGACGCCACCATCAATGAGGAGTACGGCGGCAAGTATGCCGGTATGGATCGCTATGAGGCCCGCAAGGCTATCGTGAAGGATCTGGAAGAGCAGGGGCTGCTTGTAAAGGTGGAGGATCATGTGCACAATGTGGGAACGCACGACCGCTGCAAAACCACGGTGGAACCCATGATCAAGCCGCAGTGGTTCGTCAAAATGGATGAGATGGCGAAGCCGGCCATCGAAGCGCTGAAGGATGGGCGCCTTCGGTTTGTGCCGGAAAGCTTTGGAAAAACTTATCTCCACTGGCTGGAAAATATCCGCGACTGGTGTATCTCCCGTCAGCTGTGGTGGGGGCACCGGATTCCTGCCTATTACTGCGAGAACTGCGGGGAGATGGTGGTGGCGAAGGAAAATCCCGGCGTCTGCCCTAAGTGCGGTCATCCCCATATGGTACAGGATGAGGACACGCTGGACACCTGGTTTTCGTCGGCACTGTGGCCCTTCTCGACTTTGGGCTGGCCGGAGGAGACGGAAGATTACAAATATTTCTATCCCACGGATGTGCTGGTCACCGGCTACGACATTATTTTCTTCTGGGTTATCCGCATGGTGTTCTCCGGTCTTGAACAGACCGGACAGGTCCCCTTCCACACGGTGTTTATCCACGGTCTGGTGAGGGATTCCCAGGGGCGCAAGATGAGCAAATCCCTGGGCAACGGCATCGATCCGCTGGAGGTTATCGATAAATACGGAGCCGATGCCCTGCGCATGACTCTGGTTACCGGCAATGCGCCCGGCAACGACATGCGTTTTTACTGGGAGAGAGTCGAGGCCAGCCGGAATTTTGCCAATAAGATCTGGAACGCTTCCCGGTTTATTATGATGAATCTGGATAAGGCTCCGGCGGTGAAAGAGGACCTGTCCCGCCTCACCGATGCAGACAGATGGATCCTCTCCAAGTGCAATACGCTGGCGGCGGAAGTGACGGAGAATCTGGACAAATTTGAGCTGGGCATTGCCCTGCAGAAAATCAATGATTTTATCTGGGAGGAATTCTGTGATTGGTATATTGAGATGGTCAAGCCCAGACTGTACAATGACGCCGACGAGACCAAGGCGGCTGCGCTGTGGACACTCAAGACCGTGCTCATTCAGTCGCTGAAGCTTCTGCATCCTTATATGCCTTTTATCACGGAGGAAATTTTCTGCACCCTGCAGGATGAGGAAGAATCCATTATGATTTCGTCCTGGCCGGTGTACCGGGCGGACTGGCATTTTCCGATCCAGGAGGATGAGGTGGAGCGGATCAAGGAGGCTGTTCGCGCGATCCGCAATGTGAGAAGCTCCATGAATGTACCGCCCAGCAAGAAGGTGCAGGTGATCCTGGTCTCGGAAGACGCTCAGGTGCGCGATATATTTGAGAGAGGTCAGGTGTTCTTTGCAAGTCTTGCCGGTGCCAGCGAGGTCATGATCCAGGCGGACAAGACCGGAATTTCCGATGACGCAGTTTCAGCGGTGATTCATCAAGCGGTGATTTATATGCCCTTTGCCGAGTTAGTGGATGTAGAAAAAGAGATCGAGCGTTTGAAGAAAGAAGAGGAAAGGCTTACGAAGGAATTGAACCGTGTGAACGGTATGCTTTCCAATGAAAAGTTCCTCAGCCGAGCCCCCGAGGCAAAGATCGCCGAGGAGAAGGCTAAGAAGGAAAAATATGCACAGATGATGGCGCAGGTACAGGAGAGGCTGGCGCAGCTGTCATAATCATAATTGCGGCGAAAGCAGTCGGCTGGAATGGCAGGCTGCTTTTCGCATTCTCTTGAGAAAATTGGAAATTCCTGTCGAAAAAATTTAGGAAAAAGTAATGGAAGATATGGACAATCTATGGTAAGCTATGTAAGAACGGCAAACAGCCAAAGAGGAGGCCTGCTATATGATTCAGTTTGAAGAGGAGCTGGCAAAGTTTAAGCCAAGCAAGGAGATTGATGAAGTGGAGAGCACGCTGCGCGGACAGACAGTGACGGACATGACGGATATCCTGGCCGAAATCCTGGAGGAGAAAGAAAAGAACAGTAAAGTTTGAGGGTGTAGCGGATGAATTGTTTTCACTGTGGAAATAAGCTGGGAAGAGGAGATATGTGTCTGACCTGCGGGCAGGATGTGCGCCTGTATAAGAAGATTGTCGCCTGTTCCTGGCATTATTACGATGAGGGACTTGCCAGAGCCCGTGAGAGAAACTTAAGCGGCGCTGCGGAAAGTCTGCGAAACAGTCTGTTTCTATATAAGAAAAACACACAGGCCCGCAATCTTCTGGGGCTGATTTACTATGAGATGGGCGATGTAGCCCAGGCATTGATTGAATGGGTGCTGAGTGATAATCTGGAGCCATCGGACAGCAGGGCGGCAGAGCTGCTGGGCAAAGTACAGTCTGACCAGGTAGGACTGGAACGAGTAAATCTGGCGATACGCAAATACAATCATGCTCTTAAATATGCCAAAAGCGGCAGCGAGGATTTAGCTGTACTCCAGCTAAATAAAGTGCTGAGCGTCAATCCGCGGATGGTTTCGGCCAATCTTTTGATGGCTCTCTTGCAGCTCCATCTGGAGCAGCCGGAGAAGGCGGAGAAATATGTGCAGGCAGCTCTCAAGGTGGACCGCTGCAATGCCGTGGCACTGCACTATCGGGATCTGATCCACAGTCGGGAAGGCCGCAAGGCCGCGGCAAAGGAGAGGGCTGACCGGGAAAAGGCGGCGATGGACCGTCAGAGCCAGATCATCCGCCAGCCAGGCGGAGACGATGTGATTATTCCTACCTACCGCGAAAACAGAAATGGATTCCGAATCGCGCTTACAGCCTTGGGCGGAGCAGCCCTGGGGGCGCTGGTGGTGGGATATCTGATCATGCCTTCGCGTATCAACAGTCTGCAGTCGGACTTTAATCAGACCATCAACTCGTACAGCGAGAGGCTTTCGGCTAAGGAGGCAGTGATCTCTGCAAATGAGAATGAGATCGAACAGCTCAACGGGCAGATCGAGGCGCTGAGGGGTGATGTGGCATCGGCCGACGAAAATACGGCAGGGGTGGCGGGAGAGTACAGCAAATTGCTGCAGGCCAGCCAGGCCATGCAGGACAATGAATATCTGCTGGCAGCCCAGCTTTATTTGACCATCGATCCGACTCTGGTCTCTGATGATACGTTCAGCCAGATCTATGCTTCTTTGAACGAAGAGTTTACGACCAATGGCTACACCGTACTGTTTAATGCAGGAATGGGGCAGTATAATGCCGGCCAATATGAGGCGGCAGCTCCTTATTTTGAGGTCTGCGTATCTCTGGATGGGGAGAGCCTGGAGGCGAAATATTGGCTGGGACTGTCTTATCTGAATGCAGGAGAACAGGAGCTGGCATATGAGCAGTTTAACGCGATTATCGCCGCCGATCCGGAGAGCGATTTTGCCGGTTATGCGAGGGAGCATATGAGAGCTTCCGGCTCGACGACTGCGGGCGATAACCCTGGCGGCGGAGCGGCAGGTACACCCGGCGCAGAAAATGTACCGGCAGAGACAGAACCGGCTGATCCGCAGTCTGGCAATGCGGAAGCGACTGATCCGCAGCCGGAGAGTACGACGCCGGAAAGCAGCGCACCTCCGGAGACGGCGCCTGCGGATGTGCCGGCAGAGGGCGGTGCAAATGCCGGGGACACCGGAGGCGGGCAGGAAAACCCACCGGAGACGACTGAGCCGCCGGCGGGAGAAGAGCCGGCACAGTGACGAAAATGTGCGGGTAGAAGCAAACGGACGCATATTACAAAGGATAAAAGGTCTTTTGTAATATGCGTTTTTTGAATAACCGGGCAATAGCGAATCCGAAATCTTAGACGGGGAGGAAATCATGAAGGGATCGATACGGTATGACAAAGAAAATACGACCCTGTATGTCAGATTGCCGGAAGATATTGATCATTATATCAGTGAGGATATCAAGGCGGGAACGGATGCCTATCTGGAAAAAAGCTGTATCCGCTGCATTGTCTTTGATTTTTCCCGAACGGTATTTATGGACAGTTCCGGCGTCGGGGCGCTGATGGGGCGGTATAAGCGAATGAAAGAAAAAGGGGGATGCGTGATGATCTGCGGTGTCGGGGACCGTATCCGCAGGATTTTGCGCATTGCAGCCATCGATACGCTGCTGCCGGAGATTGAAAAGAAGGAGAGCAAATCCTGACGGAAAGTCAGAAAGGGAGATAAGAATGGAAAAGATGAGTTTTGAGATGGAAAGCCGTGCCTGCAACGAACAGTTTGCCAGAGTTGTAGTGGCAGTATTTCTCTCGCGGCTGGATCCCACCGTGGAGGAACTTGACGATGTAAAAACGGCCGTGTCTGAGGCGGTGACTAACTGTGTCATTCACGGATATGAGGAGGGGGAAGGGATCATTCGGGTGGAGGTTTCTCTGGAGGGCCGGACAGCCACAGTGCGTGTGATTGATCACGGTGTGGGGATTGCAGATGTGAAAAAGGCGATGGAGCCAATGTATACCTCCTGCCCGGAGAAAGAGAGGTCCGGTATGGGATTTTCCTTTATGGAAGCCTTTATGGATGAACTGAAGGTAGAGTCGGAGCCCGGAAAAGGGACGGTGGTAACAATGACGAAAATTATAGGAGGGACGGAGCAGTAAGCCTTTTCCCGGTCAGGAGATGTGATGTGTATGGACGAGACAATGACTTTGATTGAGTCGGCACACGCAGGGGATAAAGCGGCCAGGGATAAGCTGGTAACGGACAATATGGGTCTGGTCTGGAGCATAGTGAGAAGGTTTACCGGCAGGGGACATGAGCCGGAGGATCTGTTTCAGATTGGCAGCATCGGCCTGATCAAGGCCATTGATAAATTTGATCTCAGCTATGACGTGAAGTTCTCTACCTATGCAGTTCCGATGATTATGGGGGAGATCAAGCGATTCATCCGCGATGACGGTATGCTCAAAGTGAGCAGGTCCTTAAAGGAGCTGGCCTCCAGGGCCAGAGGAGTCAGAGAGGAATTATCCGGGGAGCTGGGGCGGGAGCCGACAGTGGAGGAGATGGCAGAGCGGATGGGCATTTGTGCTGAGGAATTGGCGGCGGCTCTGGATTCCGGTGCAGAGGTGGAGTCCCTGTATAAAACCATATATCGCGGCGACGGCAGTGACATATGTCTGATGGATAAATTGGAAGAGGAAAAAAATGGACAGGAGGAAGCCATCAACCGGGTGGTACTGCGGGAGCTGATGGATGAGCTGGGTCCTCAGGAAAAACAGATTATCGTGATGCGTTATTACCAGGATCGGACGCAGACTCAGATTGCCCGTATTCTTGGCATTTCGCAGGTACAGGTATCGCGTCTGGAGAAAAAAATATTGAAATCCATGCGGGATAAACTGTGCGGAAAATGAGATACTAAAAACGGTATCTCATTTTTTATAGCTCTGGGCTGCAGACATCGAAGTGCGCATTTATGCCCGTGCGCTTGTCCGTGTGAAGATCAGCCGGCGGCTGGAAAGGAAGTATACGATGGAACATATAAAGAGACGGAAAATTTTACTGCTTTTGATGATGGTGCTGCTGCTGGCTCTTGCCTGGTACTGTGTCACGCGGCTCTATGGCGGCGGAAATGAAATGGCGGGAACATTTGTGGAGGCTTTGGGAGCTGGATTATGAGCCGCGCGGAAATTTATCTGAAAGTCGACAAAAACAGTGAGGTTCACGAGAAGGATGTATTTTTGAGCCAGGTGGCTCAGGTATTGTGCCGTGATAAGGATCTGGAAAATCGCTGCCGTGCGGTCAAATTGATGACGATACATGACAGCATGGAAAATCGCTACGTATGTTCAGTGGTGGACGTGGTGGAGAAGATACAGAAGGCCTGCGGGGAAGTGACGGTTGTCAATCTGGGAGAACCGGATTTTATTGTTGACTATCAGCCTAATGCAAAGGAGCCGGGATTATTATCCTGGCTTAAGACTGCCGCAGTTTGTCTGATTGTGTTTTTTGGAGCGGCTTTTGCCATCATGACGTTTAACAATGATGGTTCTGTGGCCAAAATTTTCAAGGATGTATACTATTTGGTGACAGGCGTTGAATCCGATGGCATTACAGTGCTGGAGATCGGCTACTCCCTGGGACTGATGGCGGGTGTGCTGGTGTTCTTCAATCATTTCGGAAAGAGAAAGCTTACGACAGACCCTACTCCTATAGAGGTACAGATGCGTCTCTATGAGGACGAAGTGGATACCACGGTGATTCAGAACGCCGCAAGAAAGGAGTCCGGTGTAGATGTTCATTAGACAAATGCTCCTGCTGTTTGCCGGCTTCTGTGGAGGCGCGGTGGTAGCAGCAGGCGTGTATGCTTTTATTACGGTGCTGGGATTAATCCCCAGGCTGGCGGCGAGAACACATACGGCCGGCCAGATCAGGCGCTATGAGAACTGGATTATTCTAGGCTCACTTTTTGGCAATCTGGTAGACCTGTTTGATCTGCCCCTTGGCTGGGGCGGCCTGCCCCTCATGCTTCTGTGGGGAATCTGCAGCGGTATTTTTGAGGGCTGTCTGGTCATGGCTCTGGCGGAAACGCTGGACACGATACCGACGATCAGCCGGAGGATTCGTCTGGCAGTAGGAATCCAGTATGTTATTGCCGGAATCGGTTTAGGAAAAACCGTGGGAGCATTGGTCTATTTTATTTATAATATTGCAGCGTGATAACGGAATTGCTGTCCGACGGTATTGCGGCAGATGGTCAGGCCGAAGAAAAATATCTGCCGAAGAAAAATGTCTGGAGAAAGGATTTGCAAAATGGATACAGAAAGAGTGAAAGACATAACGCGGGAGAAGGAAGGACAAAAAGAAAAACAGCAGAGTGAAAGTCAGCAGAGTGAAAGTCAGCTGCGCAGTAAGGCAGGCAGTCAGATGAGCGAACAGGAGTACGGGGAGTATGTAAAGCAGGTGACGCCCACCCACAGTACTCCCCTCAATGTGGCGCGGGCCTTCCTGGTGGGCGGTCTGATCTGCTGTCTGGGGCAGGCCATCACCAATGGTCTGATTTCTGCCGGTGTGGAGGCGGAGGCTGCCGGGACTTGGACCTCCGTTATTTTAGTTGCAGCGGCAATTCTGGCCACCGGCTTTAACTGGTTTGGCCAGATCGTGAAATTCGGCGGGGCCGGAGCCCTGGTACCCATCACCGGCTTTGCCAATTCCGTGGTGTCGCCGGCCATTGAGTACAAGAAGGAAGGCCAGGTCTTTGGCATCGGCTGCAAGATTTTTACCATTGCCGGGCCGGTAATTTTGTTTGGTATTTTTGCCAGCTTTTTAACCGGGCTTTTATACTGGGCGGGCGGTTTAATCGGACTGGTGTAAGCAGGAGGGCATAAGATACCGGCAGAATAAATTCTATTTAAGAGCATCTCTGTAACAGGAGATGCTTTTTTTGCAGTTAAAATTTCTGAAACAGGATGGACTGACGCTGGAGAAAATGCTGAAGGGTTTCCTGATCAAGAGAGTAGTACATTCGGTTTCCGTTGACTGTACACTGCACCAGTCCGCACTCCACCAATTTATTCATGTGATGGTGGATGGTGTTGCGGCTGAGCCCAAAGCGGCTGACCAGCTCCTGAACATAAGCATTGTGGCCGCAAAGATAGCAGAGAATATCAAAACGAGTGGGATCTCCTAACAGGCGATACAGCTCGCAGACCTGATCCTGGGCGGAGGTGCGGCCGCTGACCAAGTCTGCCAGTTCCCTTCGCAGAATGCCGCAGTAGAAGCGTACCTGGCCCGGAGCCTGGTCAAAGGTCAGGTTGGTGTCCGCTCCGATGACGAAGGGGCGAACCGTGTAGGTGGTATGAGAATCCGGGCGCATCCGTGAGAACTGAGTGAAGAAATCGGCCTGAGGCAGATCTTCACAATACCGGATGAAAGTCTGGGCTGCGCATTCAAGCAAGGCTTCCTGGGCCTTTAGCTGATTCAGCACCGGGACGAGATGCTCCATGATCTGTATGCTTGTACAGGCATAATTTTGCGCAAGGTCCAGCAAGGCTACCTTGGTACTGTCCGGGGCGGCGAGGCCCAGTACCAGGCGTGTGAATTCCTGCAGGCTCAGGCGGCGGGAAGACGGAAGATCTTCTTCAAAGATGCTGGCGATTCCCCAGGTAATTTGCTCACTGTCCAGCTCCGCGATCTGTCCGGCAAATAGCTGGGGATTTTCCGGGCACTGATCCAGCAATGGATAGAGGAGAAAAAAAGCGCGGGAGCTTGAACCGATCGTATTGTGAGGAAACCCCTCCAAATTGCCGAATAGCAGCTGGAGCTCGGTTTCCTCTATGTTTGTCACTTGATCCAGTGCCGTCGTCAGGGTCTTGAGCTGGTCCAGTACCTGTACCAGCACAGGTGCGGGAGGAATTTTCTGTTTCATAATGCGCTGTTCCATATAGTGCCAGCTCCTGCCGGCGGCCCGGCGGCCAAAATACGCCAGGGCTTCCAGCAACAGGTCAAATCGATTTTGAAGTATCATGTACGACTCCTTTCTTGGAAGCAAAGTATCCAGTGAAGACCTTTGTCTAATAAAAAACACTCAAACACTGCAATAATTTACTTGACAAAAGCGCTCGGGGGCGGTAATATTTTTCTCAAGTATCACATGATCGTTGTACAAAACGACCTATGAATGTATTACTGACATTATAGCGTATGTTTGGTCCGATGGTCAATCTATTCGTTCAAACGTTCAAAGTAAGAACGGGAACAAAAGAAAGGAGAGAAAGTATGAAGAAGTGTAAGCGCTGCCTGGCTGCTGTTCTCGCGGTCCTGCTTGCAGTATCTCTGCTGCCCGGAGCTGCCCTGGCGCAGGAAGGTGCCTCGGCGGACAGTTATCAGGTCACTGCCCAGGAGGTGGAGGCGGAGTCCCGCCTGGACCAGGCAAACCTTCGGGAACCGGCGGCCTATGAGGCGCCCTATGATGAGGATGAGGTGGTCACAGCCATCGTGGAGTTTGAAGCCCCCGCGGTCATGGACTATTATCAGACCAGTACATATGCTCTGGCGGGGGAGGAGACCAGCGCCGGAGAGGCTGTGGCGGAGTTTTTGGCCTCCGCGGATGCGAGACAGACGGCCCGGCAGCTGCTGGACGAGCAGCAGGGTATTATCGATCAGATCACTGCTGTGACGGGCAGCAGCGGCATCTCCACGATGTCGGCAAACGATAGTTCCGCCGGAGATGGAGTGGTAGCTCGCTGGTCCACGCTGGTCAACGGCATGGCGATCCAGGTGCCTTACGGCACTCTGGATGAGATCAGTCAGCTGGACGGAGTCAAACGCGCCTACGTAGAGCATGTCTATGAGCGTCCGGTGGAGGAGTTTGGCGATGCGGGCGATGAGCCCTGGTACTCCTACAGCTATGATAAGGTCGATGTGCAGGAAGCCTGGCAGGACGGTTATACCGGACGCGGCATGCTGGTAGCCGTACTGGACACCGGCCTGGATCTGACCTGGGGAACCACCTATGACGAGAACGGTCAGCAGATCATGGCAGTCACCCGCTGCCACGAAGCATTTCGGGATGATTCCTTCAAGGGCAATCCTCAGGATGAGGAGGACGGCTGGGCTCTGCGCTATGACTACGACAGTATGGAAGCCTTCCTCGAGGACAATCAGCTGAATTCCACCACCAACGGAGACGGCGGTCAGATCGTATGGGACTACAATGCCCTGTACAAGAATCAGAAGGTGCCTTATGCCTGCGACTATGCCGACGGCGATGTCAATGTTCAGCCGGCAAGCAGCGACCATGGCACTCATGTGTCCGGCACCATCGCCGGTTATGCACAGACTGCTGAGGGTGAGGTGATCTTTACCGGCGTGGCTCCCGATGCTCAGCTCATGATGATGAAGGTCTTCCCCGATCAGGACGGGGGAGCACAGGAATCTGTGGTCATCAACGCCCTGGAGGATGCCCTCAAGCTGGGTGCTGATGTGATCAATCTGAGCCTGGGTTCTGACAATGGTTTCTCTGAGGACGATACCCTGCAGAACGAACTGTATGCCAAGGTGGAGGCAAGCGGTATCCTGCTGATGACCTCTGCGGGCAACAGCAGTTATTCTTCCTTGAACAATAACTACGGCGGAGAGCATCTGACGGACAACGTGGATACTTCCATGATGTCTTCTCCCGCCATCTACGACAGCAATCTGAGCGTGGCTTCCCTGGAGAACGCAATCCAGGTCAATCCCTATCTGACCTGGACCGATGCGGATGGAAATGTACATGAGGTCAGCTACGCCGATCCCTGGACTGTGGGCATGAAGGCTACTTTTGCCGACGGCAGGGAATACCCGGTCTATCTGGTGGGAGGTACGGGAAGCTGGAGCGATTACAATGCGGTGGGCTGGTACAATGAATATTCCAACCCTAACGGCAGGACCGGCATTGCCCTGGTGATGCGGGGCGGCGACGTCTCCTTTGCAGACAAGGTGAACAATGCTCAGTCCTTTACGTCTGTGGACTACAGAACCGGCGAGCGCAAAGGCGTGCTGGGTGTGCTGGTTTATGACAACAATGCCGAATCCACTGAGCTCATCAACATGAGCGTGGAAAATACGTCTCTGACCTCCGCCTTTATTTCCGGCGTGGACGGAGCGGCCATGGCAGCCGTGCTTGAAGACGGCGGTGAAATCAAGATCACTGTGCCGGATGAGGACAAGGCGACGGCCAGCCCCACTGACGGGCAGATGTCCTCCTTCTCCTCCTGGGGCGCAGGCCCTTCTCTGGAGCTGAAGCCTGAGATCACTGCTCCCGGCGGAAATATCTGGTCTACCATCGTCGATCAGACCAATTCTTCCGGTACAGACTACACTGGCAGCTATGGCATGATGAGCGGCACCTCCATGGCGGCGCCTCATATGAGCGGTATCGCTGCCCTGGTGCGCCAGCGGGTACAGGAGATGGGGGTGGATGCCAGTGCCATCAGTGATGTGACGGATCAGCTGCTGGTGAGCACTGCCGTTCCGCAGAAAGATACGGACGGCGTGTATTATTCCCCTCGTCAGCAGGGCGCAGGTCTGGTCAATGCTCACTATGCACTCACCACTCCGGCCTATGTGACGGTAGACGGACAGAATGTGGGCAAGCTGGAACTGTTAGATGATCCCGAGAGGAGCGGTTCCTATGACATTGCCTTTGATGTGCACAATATTTCAGATGAAGCGCTCACTTACAATGTAAATATTACCCTGATGCGCCCGGCTACCGGGACGGCGGACAGCGCCTGGGGCAGCCGCGAGACGATGCTCCATAAGGATGTGGTAATTAAGACCGTGGACCTGGGTGCCGTCACGGTCCAGGCCGGTGAAACGGCTCATTTTGCCGAGACGGTTTCTCTGACCGAGGAAGAAAAGGCGGTACTGAACGATCTGTTTGAAAACGGCGTCTATGTGGAGGGCTTTGTCACCCTGTCGGATCAGGCGGGCACGGCTCCGGATCTGGGGCTTCCCATGCTGGCCTTCTACGGCGACTGGACTGCCGCTCCGATCTTTGATGCCAGTGTCTGGACGGATGAGGCAGAGGACGGCGCGAGCGTGTTCAACAATGAGGCTACCTGGGGGGTAAGCCTTTTGGGCAGTGCCGCAATCAATACGGGAAGCGGACAGATCGTGGGATACTATGATCTGGGGCAGAATATTTTTGACTCCAATGCCGTTACCCAGCAGACTACCTATCATCCGGAAAACATCACCATCTCCCCCAACGGGGACCAGTATCTGGATCGGGTAGATGACTATATCCTCTATCAGCTGCGCGATGCCAAGGTAATCGTGATTCGGGTAACGGATAAGGATACAGGTGAGGTTTACTTTAGCGATTGGAGTTCCTATATCACCCGGACTCTGTACAATTCCACCTATGGCGTGCCCATTCCGCTGACGGCCATGTATTATGGCCTGCTCCCCATCTGGGAGGGCACTGATCAGGAGGGAAATGTGCTGCCCAGCGGCACGCAGTGCAATTTTGAGATTATCGCCTACGGCGATGGCGATTACGGCGATCCTGTTTATGATGAGTCTACCGGTCTTTATGTCACTGACTTTGACGCTGTGGCCTCCGGAGAGATTACGCCTACCTTTAATGGCCATGCTATGGATATGACCGGCGATGTGATTTCCTTCCCTGTCACCGTGGACACGGTGGCGCCCATGCTGGAAAATCACGCAGTCAGCATCTATGAGGAGGATGGCCGTGTCTATATGACCGGAACGGTATACGATGAGGACGGCTCTCTGGCTTCCCTGGAGATCCTCCCCTATGTGACCCGCTCTTATAAGGAGGGCTACGGTGATCCCGCCTATGCCGAGGTGGGCGTCGACTGGAACAACACTTTCCTGACGGAATATTTCTATGACGCGGCGACGAAATCATACACCTTTACGGCGGATGTTACCAGCTACGCGCACACCAATGAGTCCTATGCCGGTGAGAACAATTACTATGATTTCACCTGGACCGGAAATGTGCTGATTTCCTGCGGCGACTACGGCGCCAATGAGCGCAATTATGCCGTCACGGTGGATTCCACCGGCGGTCTGGTGCTTTCTCAGACTTCTGCCCTGCTTCATCCCGGCAGCACCTTCGATCTGAGCGTCATTGACAATACCGGATTGGAAGGCGAGATTATCCGCAGCTCCAGCAATCCTGAGGTTGCCACCATCGATGAGTTTGGCAAGGTGACGGCCATTGCCCCCGGTCAGACCATCATCACGGTGTCCAAGGGATCCGCCGCAGCAATCTGTGTGGTGGCTGTGGAAGAGTACAATACGGAGGTGCTGGACTTCGATCTCTCCCTGGTAAGCTTCGACGGACTGAAGCCTGACGGTCAGCTGCTGGTGAAGGTGGACAACCTTCAGCCTGCTGACGTGCAGCTGGATGAGATCCGTTGGGAAGTTTTTGAGGACGAAGAGTACGCGGAGAGCTATGCCTCCGGCTTGCTCAGCGTGGAGCAGTACGCAAGCGACGGTCTGAGCGGTTCGATCTACATGACGGTTTCTGCCAGCCAGGACGGAATAACGCTTCCTGCAGGCACCGGTTACCTCAATGTGACCCTGAACGGTGTGACCAGAACCTTAAATCTGAGCTGGCCGGCTCTTCCGGAGAATGCAGGAGAAGATGATCTGATCTCCGGCGTCAACATGGGCGATCAGGTGATCTATGTAAACCAGGGCGAGACGGCCGAGCTGATTGCGAAATACCGCAATAATAACACCCATTTGACCAGCGGTGTGGTGACGGAACTCACCGGCCTTAAACTGGACGGCCCCGATTTCTTCTATGTGGGCGGCAGCTATGAGGGCACTCTGGTCAACGACGAAGGCTACGCCCTGCCCGAGGAAATCCATCTCTACACGCGCTATGTGTATGACGACGGCAGCACCTATGATGTGGAGATAACCAATTCCTCCTATTATCGGCCTTACAGCTACGATCCGGCTACCGGTAAGATTACTGTTCAGTATGCGCCCAGCGGAGCTACCAATCTGCTGGTGATCAAGGCAGAGGGAGTCGTAAGTGAGGGCAATCCTGCCGGCGAGATGTCCGGTCAGACTTGGACGAAGCCCGATGCCCTGTACGGTCCCTTCGATTGGACAGTGACCCAGGGCAATGGGACGCTGGTTGAGGGCATGGCTGAGATCTCAGGACAGTCGCAGGAGATTGCGGTCTATACTCCTGTCGAGCCCGGTGTGAGCTACATCACTGCTACCACGAAGGACGGACGGTATTCGCTCAACTTTGCCGTGGTATGCGAGGGCATTCTGCCGGAATCCCTGGATCTGGACACCCACCGGCTGACTCTGGACCGGGGCGAGACAGCAACGCTGACAGCCACACTGACTCCCGAGCCCACCTTGGCAGAAGATGCGGGACTGGTCTATACCAGTTTCAATCCTGAGGTGGCTGCGATAGATGAAAACGGTGTGGTGACCGGCGTAAGCGAAGGCTATGCCTATATCAAGGTGTCCAGCGCAGCTGACAATCGCGTGTACAGCTACTGTGTGGTGCAGGTCAACCCCAGAATGAATCAGGTGCAGTTCGTGGACTATGACGGCACTCTGCTCAAGCAGGTCTGGGTTGCCGACGGCAACAGCGCCAGCGCCCCGGAAGACCCTCAGCGTGAGGGATACACCTTTATCGGCTGGGATAAAGATTTCACCAATGTCCATGAGGATTTGGTGATTACTGCTCAGTATGAGATCAACCATTACACTGTGAGCTTTGTGGCGGACGGTCAGGTGATCGCCACAGTGGATAAGGAGTACGGTCAGTTCCTGACGGCAGACGACTATCCTGCCGTACCTGAGCGCGAGGGATATACCGGTGCCTGGGAGCAGGTGACTGGCCCCATTACCGGTGATATCACCATCAACGCCATCTATACGCCTATTCCCGGCGGCGGAAACACCGGCACCGGTGACGGAGGAAATACTGGCACGGGCGGAACAGGCGGAGGCGGCAATACCGGCTCCGGCGGAAATATCGGTTCCGGCGGCAATACCGGCTCCGGCAATACCGGTTCGGGCAGCGGCACCGGCGGAAATACGGGAACCGGAAGCAATGCAGGCACCAGCGGCAGCACTGACGCGACGGCCACCGGCGATCAGGCGATGATTGCTCTTCCGGTTGTGCTGATTGTCTGCGCCGGCCTGGTTCTGGCGTTTGTGACGATTCGTTTCCGCAAACAGCAGTAAACGAAATATACAGGGAAACACGGAACGGATTTTCTGATTTATAGACCGAGAGGGCATATCGCAAAAAAAGCGGTATGCCCTCTCTGCAATTTATTGTTCGCTCCCTGTGGATTTGTGGTACGATATAAAAGGTCTATGATCAGGTCATTTTATTTACCGCGGAAGAGACGACGAGGCAGATGATGCGAGAAGGGAGAAGGGATACGGTGGGGAAAATGCAGAGAAAAACAATGCAAGAAGAAAAAGAATCGCCGGAAAATACATTGAATACATTGCGGGAAAGAATACTGGGGGAGGCCGCCATCCGCTATGGAGGTCATCCGGAATATCTGTGGAGGACGAATCCGGACTTTGCGGTACTGCGCCATGAGAGCAATAGGAAGTGGTACGCGCTTTTTATGAATGTAGAGAAGGAAAAGCTGGGACTGTCCGGAGAAGGCGGCGTCGATATCATCAATCTGAAATGCGATCCGGTCCTATCTGGCTCCCTTCGCGCATCCGGTTCGGTCCTGCCTGCCTATCATATGAATAAAGAGAAATGGATCAGTGTGCCGCTGAACCACTCCGTCAGCGAAGAACAGATTCTCTTTCTATTGGATTTGAGCTATGAGCTGACAGCTTCCTCTGGGAAGAAGAGCAGGCGGTCAGGCAGTGAAGTATGGCTGATTCCGGCTAATCCCCATTACTATGACGTGGAGGCGGCCTTCCGGCGCTCGGACACCATCTCCTGGAAACAGACCAGCAATGTGGCGGCGGGAGACATTGTATATATCTATATGGGAGCGCCGGTCTCATCGGTACTCTACCGGTGCCGGGCGGTGGAGACAGACATTCTGCGCGGACAGGACGAGCATGAAAGAGAATGCAGCCGCCGGAGCCGGGAAATGCTGCTGCTTTTGCTGCAGCACATCCCGGAAGGGCAGGTTGGCAGGGAGAAACTGCGGGAGCATGGTGTGCATGGGGTGCGCAGTGCTCGCCGGATGCCGTCCAGTTTGAGCCGGGAGATAGAGGTGATGCTTTCTCTGGATTGAAAAATTTCAAAAAAAGCTTCATAACCAGTTAAAAAGGCTGCTGCATCAAATAGGATACAGCAGCCTTTCCTGTAAATAATATTGTGCTGATATTAGATTGGTGTGCACGCTATGTTTTCCTGATCTGTATCTGTAAAAACATTTTGTCCGCCGGAACGGGCGAGAGGATTAAGCTTTGCGGTCTGCGCCTTCCTCAAAGCCAAGGAAGAAGGCGGCTATGGCGGCCGGAACGACAGCCTCTCTCCTGGCCGCCCAGTATCATGGAGATGAAATCTTTGCGACGAAGTACATTGCGCTCACCACATTGCTTTCCGTGGCGACGACTCCCCTCTGGTGCGCCGTGCTGCTGTGAAATCTTATCTGCCGGTCAGTCTTCCTACTTCCGTCAGGTAATGCAGCAGGATTTCAATGACTCTGGCAGAAACGCATGACGGCAGAGGCCGAGGTCTGGGACAGATTGGCAATTTTGGTCACAGTATAATTTTCTACCGCCTCGGGATGTTCGAGAATAAAGGCGGCAACTTTTCGGCTGCGGTTCGGTAAGGAAGGCAGGCTATTTTCAATCGTAGTCAACAAATCCATAAAGCACCTCTGGCTGATTCTAATGGTTGACGATGGTTTCGGTGATAATTTTACCGTTTTTTGAGATGGGTTTCAATAGTTTTTTCGGCGCGGAGTCAGCGTCCCCCAGGCAGGTATTCCCAGGGGAATTTCTATGCAGACCAGATAGAGACGCTGGTTATCCTGCTGAAACTCCGCAGTCTGATACATCAGGATATCCATGCCGGGGGTATATCCCAGCTCACGGATTCGTTTAAAATGCTCCGCCAGATCCTCCAGCGTGATATATTGGATATGATCGCGGAGCATGGAGGTGCGGTAGACCAGGCGGGAGGGGAGAAACTCCCCTTCTTCCAGGCTCGGGGGCAGGGGAGGGTAGAGCAGCAGGCCGGTCTGCGTGCGGGGAGCCTGCTGCGGGTCCGTCTGCTCTTCGTTTGTCTGCCCGCTGATCCGGTAGTAATAGTGATAGACTCCGCCTGCCTCCAGGATCTGCAGGCAGCGGTGGTAAAACTCCTGACCCGCCTCATCCCGGGGATACAGGAAACGCTCGGGAACAGGAGAAATGGAATAGGAATTGCCCTGCTCCATATCTTCATAATAATGCAGGAGGTTGCTGCCCATGGATATTTCTGCCTCCAGGGTGAGCAGATAGCTTTGCAGTTCCTCCAGGCGGCTGCGCAGCTTGCGGGCAAGCAGGGCCGCACCGTCGCTGGCGAGAGCCGTTTTCAAATATTTCAGTTCAATCCCCAGATTGCTGTAGCCCTTAATCAATACAATCCGGTTGAGATCCTCCGCAGAGAAGTCACGATAGCGGTTTTGGCTCCGCTGCGGTTTTAAAAGGCCCAATTTTTCATAGTGACGGATCATATCGCAGGAGACCCCGGTCAGGCGGGAGGCTTCGTGAATGGTCATTGATTTGTTTCCTCTTTCCCTTCTTCTTAATGTCTGTATGAAGTTGTTTTGTGATTATTCTATCATATTTTGCTTGACATTGGAATAGTTCCAATGTTTACAATATCATTTGCAAAATAACAAACGAAGAGAAGGAGGAGAATTGCAATGAAAAAGATTCTCGCCCTGCTGCTGGCTCTGTCTATGGTTCTGGGGCTGGCGGCATGCACATCCCCAGACAGCGGCACGACTGCGGCCGGCACAGAAACTGCCGGAACGACGGCCGCAGAGGGAACGGGAGGCGCTGCCCTCGGTTCCGGACAGGATGGTACTTATACCGCCTCCGCTCAGGGCTACGGCGGAGAGGTCACGGTGGAGATGACCTTTGAAGGAGGAGCTATCATCGCGGTGACCATTACCGGTGACAGCGAGACGGCCAACGTTGGCCAGGCGGCGATTCCTGTCCTGGAGGAGGAAATCCTGTCCTCCCAGTCTGCCCAGATCGATGGGGTGAGCGGAGCCACTGTCACCAGCAATGCAGTGATGACGGCGGCCCAGAGCTGCATCGACCAGTATAATGGGGTGGATCAGGCTGCGACGGCAGAGCTGGCCGACGGCACTTATACCGCGGCGGCCTGGAGCTTTGCCACCAACCGTCAGCTGAACGTGACGGTGAAAGTGGCCGACAATAAGATGAGTTCCATTGAGGTCGGCGACAACGGAGATACGGAAATCATCCTGAATACCGCCATCGAGTATATGATTCCCCAGATGTTGGAGTATCAGTCGGTGAGCGTGGATTCTATCACTGGAGCTACCACCTCCAGCAACGCCATCAAACAGGCTACGGAAGCCTGCCTGGTACAGGCCATCGAGGCGGCCGGCGGCGACCCTTCTACGGTATCTGCTTTCTACGTGATGCCTGAGAAGTCCACGGCCCAGGAGACCCTGGATACCGATGTACTGGTGGTAGGCATGGGCGGAGCCGGTATCACTACGGCTACCCGCATCGTGGAGCTTTTAAACGAGGCCTATGAGGGAAATACCGAGGACATCCATGTCCTGAGCATCGACAAGGCGGCGAAATACGGCGGAACCTCCGTGACGACCACCTCCCCCATGTCCATCAACCCTTCTTATTTTGTGGAGCAGAACAATGGAGAAGATTATGTGGACGCGGCCGAACTGAAGGCGGCCTGGATGGAGTACACGGAAGGCGATGCCAAGGAATGGGCCATCGACTACATGATGGATTATTCCGGCGATGCGGTGGACTGGCTGATCGGCAAGGGCTTTGTTTTTGGCGAGCCTGCCCAGGGCCTGTCGGATCCTTATAAGGTCTGCGTAAACTACGGCGCACAGTTTGCCGTCAGCAAATCGGTGGTGCAGACCTATTTTGACGCAATTATGGATACTTATGAGGAACTGGGCGGCGAATATATGCTGCAGGTGGAGGCCACGGATCTGATTGTCGAGGATGGAGTGATCACCGGAGTGCAGGCTGTCGGGGCCGACGGCACCAGCTACACCATCAACGCTGACAAGGTGGTTCTGGCCACTGGCGGTTTTGCCGGCAACGGCGAGATGGAGGACGAGTATCTGTCCGACGAGTATTACAATCTGTCCGGCGGCGGCCGTTACAACCTGTACGGCATGAGCCAGAACGACGGCAAGATGATCCAGTCTGCCATTGATAACGGGGCAGCTACCTACAACATCGGTATGCCTCCGGTGAGCCATATCGGCGGAGCCTATAAGGTGATGCATGAGTTCCCGGTAATTGAACTGGAAGGAACCACCGATATCTGGACCGGTCTTCCCGCTACCCAGTCTCTGAATGACGTTCCGATGATGATGGCCGTGGCACCGAATTCCCTGGCTGTCAACCGTCAGGGCGTGCGCTTCACTGATGAGACCACCCTGTCCGGCTACGGCAACTGGCAGGCCGGCGCGTACTATTACACCATCTGGTCCAGCGAGCAGATTGCGGATATCGCGGAGAATGGCCTGCAGTTCGATACCATCGGCATTTTTGTAAACCAGGGCGGATGGCCGTCCAACACGCCAATCCCGGAAATCTACGATATCCTGGAGGCCGGCATCGAGATGGATTACATCTATAAGGCTGACACCTTGGAAGAGCTGGCGGAGCAGATCGGAGTGGATCCTGCCACCCTGACTGAGACCGTGACCAATTACAATGCTTACTGCGAGACCCAGGAGAATCCGGCCGACGGCATCGAGAAGTCTCCGGTGATCTATGACCTGAGCGGCAACCCGCTGGAGGGTGAGTATAATGTGTATGAGAAGGTGGAGGGCGACGGCCCCTACTACGCCGTCAAGGGTTCGCCCTGGATTTACTCCACCACCGGCGCTCTGGACGTCAATGAGCAGTTCCAGGTGCTGAACACCGAAGGCGAGCCGATGGAAGGCCTCTACGCGGTGGGAACCGACTGCTTGGGCATCCTCTTCACCGAGAAGAAGGCATATGTGACCTACGGCGGAGCGGACCAGGGCTGGGCTTTCACCTCCGGCTATCTGGCAGGCGCAGAGATTGCCGACAGCATCTTAAACGACGCTGACGCAGAGTAGAGCAGAGTAAAGAAACTGCCATACGGCAAAGACGGAGGAAGCCATCAAGGGTGCGGAGCGTTCATCTTGACCCTTGACGGCTTCCTTTGACTTTGCTAATTTTTATTTACGATGGTCTTCACCAGCTTTGCCTGCAATCGGTGTTTCATGTATTCATCTACGCGCACATGAGGTATACTGTCCTCATCATAGAGCGTCCGAGTACAAAGTTTGTTGATATAGCGGTCATAATACCGTAAGACACGTTCCACGGCCCGGGGGTCACCAGCGCGGGTTGCTTCGATTACGGACATGGGCAAAAGCATCCTGCCGTTAAAAGTTGGCTGCTTCATGTTCTCACTCCTTTGGATTCTAAATTTTTTCGTAGTTTACTCAGTGCCTTTGTCCTGTGTCGTTGCACAGCACTGCGGGACATTCCCACAAAGCCGCCAATCTCGCCGTCTGCCAATTCCGGAACATAACGCAGAATTAGAATCTTCTGTTCCTGCTCTGGTAAGCTGGCAAAGGCGTTGGCTATCCGTTCACTTTGGATGTGTAAGGTGTAACCATAGGCTGAGAATACGGTGCTGTCGCTGGGATATTCATCAACCGTACAGAGTTTGCCTATTTCATGCTGCGACAAGGCGCTGAACTGGATTTCTTTTTTCCTTTGGCGGTTGAGTTCACGGAAGTAGTCTATTACTTCATGGCGCAGAACGACTTTGCAAAAAGCATCAAACCGGCACCGCTCTTCATATTCATCAAAGGTGTATGTCATCTTTTCACCTCCCATCTGCGGGAGAGTGAAAAGTCGGGAACGGTTATGCCGCCCCATGCATTTATGTTATTACAGTGGTTTCGGCCCGCACCGAAAGTCCGCAACAACAGAGATTTTTTGCCCCGCAGTGCGCAGAGCCAATGATTACAATGGAATGCGGTGTGAATCTTGCTTACACCGCATAGTACATATTCTTGTCCAAACCTATCCCATACTGCGGATAAATTTTTTTTAAGAAGCGTTTCTCCAGAAAAACAGGTTGCTGCAACATGACAGTTTCCTCCACGAGCCGCTGAACCTGTGTTGTGCTGGGCAAAGAATTGCGGCGGCTTTAATCTTTTAAAACCGCCGCAGAAAAATGTATATGGAACTCACGAAACCAACCTGCCCGGCAACGGTTTTTTCTTTCTGCAAAAATGTCAAACAGAACATCATAAATCGCCTGTCCAAACTGTATTTCTGTACGACAAACGCTGAAACGGTTTGTCTTGCAGCGGATTTTCGATGTGACAGCGCAGTTTTTTATTCCAACCGGATATGCGTTTTGGTCTTTTCATCCGGATGTATGTTGTTTCTTCTTTTTCCCGTCATATCCAGAACCTTTAACCGGAATACAGTCGTAGCCTTCATTATATCCGTATTGAATGGAAAGTCCTCCGAATGATAATGACGCATAAGGATTTTCAGCGCGTCAAACTTCTGGGCGTCAGGGACAAATTCAATGGTGCCATGGCCGATTACGCTGGCGTAACCCATTGTGCAGGACATTCTTTCTTTATAGAGAATGATATTGTGCTCGCAGTCCATTTCAAAGGTCGCTTTGCTGTTCTTTGCGATCAGATCAAGCTTTGTGCCCTCGTTTGCACTGTGAAAATATAGATACAGCTGTCCGTCCTGGACGTCGGTTCCAAAATTCAATGGCACTATATAGGGGTATTCTTTGTCAAACAGTGCCAAACGGCAGGTATCGCACTTATCGATAATGCACATCATTTCGTTAAAGTCTGTTATTTCGCGGTCTTTTCTTCTCATTGCGTTTTCCCTCCAGTTTTCATGCCTTGCTTGCATAAAATAAGCTGTTTCCATTATAGCCTTACCCTATGGTATTTACAAGTCTTACCTTGCGGCGGCAAATTCCCGCCGTCCTTGCTGCAGATTCTTTTGAAGGCTCGCTATCATAGAAAATAAGCATGCATCTGTTCTTGCCCGTGCGGATTCTGCTCTTGACAGGCCGGGCCGTAGACAGTAAAATAAAAAACAGCTATTCGGTTGCGAATGGAAAGGCTGAAGCAGAGGCGGGAGGTGTGTTTCCTTGGAGGTGCTGATTATAGATGGACAGGGAGGCGGACTGGGCCGCCAGCTGGTAGCCGCCGTAAAGGCGCGCTGCCCCCGCGTGACTGTGCTGGCGGTGGGTACCAACAGTGCGGCGACAGCGGCTATGCTTCGGGCAGGAGCCGACCAGGCTGCGACAGGGGAAAATTCGGTGGCGGTAGCCGCCGGCCGGGCGGATGTGATCATTGGCCCTCTTGGCATTGTGATTGCCGATTCCATGCTGGGGGAGATTACACCCAGGATGGCGGTGGCCGTAGGGCAGAGCCGAGCCAAGCGGATCCTGATTCCCTTGAACCTCTGCGACAATATCGTCGCCGGAGCGGCGGAGGTCACAATGGCGGGAGCGGTGCAGAGCGCCGTGGACGCCCTGTGCGCTATGGCAGATTAGCAGTCCTGCTTACAATAACCTCTCTGATTAGAAAGAACGAAACCGGCAGGAAGCCGGAGAGAGCGGCAGAAGCCGCCTGCAGAAGACAGGAGAGGACAGACCACAGGGGATAGGCTGATACGATATAAAACAGTGATACCAGGAAGGTATCTGTTCTCAGAAGAGGGCAGGTTCCTTTTTTTGTGCGGGAAACGGCTGCAGTGCCTGCTGTCCTTTAGAGGCCACGGGCGGACATCTGCCGAGTAATGAAAATGGAGGACGACATGACACTACAGGAATTTTTTCAGGAAGAACCGCGGGCTGCGGTGGCCTTCTCCGGGGGAGTCGATTCGGCTTTCCTTTTGTGGGCGGCGGCCCATTACGGCTGCGACGTCCGGGCTTATTATGTAAAGACGGCTTTTCAGCCGCAGTTTGAGCTGGAGGACGCCAGGCGGCTGGCGGAGGAGCTCTCCATTCCGATGACGGTGGTGGAGGCGGATATTCTGGCGGTGCCGGAGGCGGCGGCCAATGGTCCCAGGAGATGCTATTACTGCAAGAGGGCTCTGTTTTCCCTGGTGCGGGAGGCGGCGGTCGGAGACGGGTATACGCTGCTTTTGGATGGCACCAACGCTTCCGATGACGCCGGAGACCGCCCCGGCATGCAGGCGCTGCGGGAGCTCGCTGTCCGTTCTCCTCTGCGGGAGTGCGGTCTGACGAAAGCGCAGGTCAGGGAGCTGTCCCGCCAGGCGGGACTTTTTACCTGGAATAAGCCGGCCTATGCCTGCCTGGCTACCAGAGTGCCCTGCGGAACGCCGATTACGGCGGAGAGGCTGAATCGGGTAGAGCAGGCGGAATCCGCGCTGGCAGCCATGGGCTTTCGTGATTTCCGCGTCCGTCTTTGGAACGACGGGGCCCGCATCCAGCTGACGGAGGAACAGATGGATGCGGCCATGGCAAAGAGACAGGAAATAATCGCCGCTTTGAAGCCCTATTTCCCGGCCGTCCTTTTGGATCTGGAAGGGCGCAGGGCGTCGGAGTGAGAGAAGGAGGATTTATGGACAGCAGACATGACATTTTAAATCTATTGCGGAATGTGGCCGACGGCTCGGTTACGCCGGAGCAGGCTTTGCTGGAATTCAAGGAGGAGCC
>CALWGV010000053.1 GCA_944380185.1 uncultured Lachnospiraceae bacterium | reverse complement strand
TACCGGAAAACTACGATCCCCGTCTCTCGGTCCGGGAGACGGAGGCCGCCATCAAGTACATCCGCGACACCTTCCAGAAGGAGTTCGGCCGGGAGATGAATCTGGAGCGGATCTCGGCTCCCCTCTTTGTGCGCCGGGACTCCGGCTTAAACGACGATCTAAACGGGGTGGAGCGTCCGGTCTCCTTTGATTTAAAAGGGATCGGCGGGGAGACCGTCGAGGTGGTCCACTCCCTGGCCAAATGGAAAAGGATGGCCCTGGCCCGCTACGGCTTTTCCGTCGGCGAGGGCCTCTACACCAATATGAACGCCATCCGCCGGGACGAGGAGCTGGATAATCTGCACTCCTGCTATGTGGATCAGTGGGACTGGGAGAAGGTGATCCGCTATGAGGACCGCAATGAAGACACCTTAAAATCCATCGTCCGCCAGATCTTCAAGGTCATCAAACATATGGAGCATGAGGTCTGGTACAAATATCCCCAGGCCGTAAAAAAGCTCCCCGATGAGATCACCTTCGTGACCACCGAAGAGCTTTTGGAACGCTATCCGCTTCTTACGCCCAGGGAGCGGGAAAACGCCATTACGCGGGAATGCGGCTGCGTCTTTCTGATGCATATCGGCGATACGCTTTCCGACGGAAAGCCTCACGACGGCCGGGCGCCCGACTACGACGACTGGCATCTGAACGGAGATATCCTGTTCTGGTACGACCTTTTGGACTGCGCCCTGGAAATCTCCAGCATGGGCATCCGCGTGGATGAAGAAAGCCTGCGCCTCCAGTGTGAGAAGGCCGGCTGCAGCGACCGCCTCCGGCTGCCCTTCCACCAGATGCTTCTAAACGGGGAACTCCCCTATACCATCGGCGGCGGCATCGGCCAGTCCCGCCTGTGCATGCTTCTTTTGGACCGGGCCCATATCGGCGAGGTCCAGGCCAGCGAGTGGCCCGATGAAATGCGGGCCGCCTGCGAGGAGCACCGGATCCACCTGCTGTAACACACCTGTCCGTTTAGAAATTTTTTATTCTCTCTCAAAGAGAGCCGTGACAAACTGATGGGCGTCAAACTTCTGCAGATCATCGATCTTCTCGCCGACACCCACATACTTGACCGGAATTTTCAGCTCGGACTGGATGGCCACGGCGATGCCCCCCTTGGCCGTCCCGTCCAGCTTCGTGAGAATGATACCGGTGATGGGCGCAGCCTCCATGAACTGCTTGGCCTGCACCATGGCATTCTGACCGGTGGTGCCGTCCAGGACAACCAGCGTCTCTTTGTAGGCGTCGGGATACTCCCGATCGATGACCCGGTTGATCTTCTTTAACTCTTCCATCAGGTTTTTCTTATTGTGCAGCCGGCCGGCGGTATCGCAGATCAGCACATCAGCGCGGCGGGATTTGGCTGCGTTTACCGCATCATAGACTACCGCCGCCGGATCAGAACCCTCCTGGCCGCTGATCATGTCCACGCCGGCCCGGACAGCCCATTCTCCCAGCTGCTCTGTAGCCGCTGCCCGAAAGGTATCGGCCGCCGCCAGAAGCACCTTCTTTCCCTGATTTTTCATCTGCCAGGCCAGCTTGCCAATGGAAGTAGTCTTGCCCACGCCATTTACGCCCACCACCAGAATCACAGAAGGGCGATTTTCAAATTCATAGGCGTTTTCTCCCAGATCCATCTGGGCGCTTATGGAGTCGATCAGTACCTGGCGGCACTGGGCAGGATCCTTGATTTTCTCCTCTTTCACCCTCTTTTTCAACTCTTCGATGATCTCCTCCGTGGTTTGTACGCCCAGATCTCCCATGATCAGGGTTTCCTCGATCTCCTCGTAGAAATCATCGTTGATCTCCAAAAAGCCGCCGAAGATGGCGTCCACACCGGAGACAATGTTGTCTCTCGTCTTGGCAAGTCCCGCCTTCAGCCGGCTGAAAAATCCCTTTTTCTCTTCGCTCATGCTCCTTCTCCTTTCTCCTGGAGTATCTCATCCTCCCCCTCAGTCAGGTTGACGCTGACCAGGGTCGACACTCCTTTTTCCTGCATGGTTATTCCGTACAGACGATCTGCCCGCAGCATTGTACCGCGCCGGTGAGTAATCAGGATAAACTGGGTATGATCGGTGAGCTTACCCAAATAGCCGGCGAACCGGTCCACATTGCTGTCGTCCAGCGCAGCCTCGATCTCGTCTAACAGACAGAAGGGCGATGGCTTCAGATTCTGTATGGCAAAAAGCAGGCTGATGGCCGTCAGTGCCTTCTCGCCGCCGGACAGCTGCATCATGTTCTGCAGCTTCTTGCCCGGAGGCTGGGCATTGATCTGCACGCCGGCCGTCAGGATGTCCTCGTCTTCGAGAAGGCTCAGCGTACCCTGTCCGCCGCCGAAGAGCTCCCGGAACACAGTGTTGAATTCCTTTTGAATCTCTCTGAATTTCTCGGCAAACTGGCGGCGCATCCCCTCGTCCAGCTCCTCGATAATCTGTTCCAGAGACTGCTTGGCCTCAGTCAAATCTTCGTGCTGTCCCTTCAGGAAGGTATAGCGCGCATTGACATCACGGTATTCCTCGATGGCGCCTACGTTGACGTCTCCCAGGGCACGGATCGATTTTTTCAGCTCCTGGATATGGTCGCGGATCTTTGCCGGGCTTTCCTCCTCTGCCCGATCAAATTCACGGGCCGCCACCGGCGTCAGCTCATATTCATTCCACAGGTAATTGATCAGGCTCTCCTTCTGTTCGGTCAGCTTTTCCTTCTGCCCCTCCAGTCGGAACGCCTCTTTGTCCAGGCGGTTTACTTCCTCCAGGAGTGCTTCCCTCCGGTCGATGAATTCTTTCTGGCCGGCGGCTTCCTGCTCTTTCCGGGCGGCAAGGGCGGCCGCCTCCGCATCCCAGGTCTCACAGGCAGCGGCAATCTGCGCCAGGGCTTCTCTGGTCTCGGCGATCTGTTTTTGCTTTTGTTCCACACTGTCGCGGGAACGGCGCACGCCCTCCTCCAGAGAGACTGTCTCCTCCTGCAAAGCCCTAGTCTCTCTGTCCAGACGAGCAATGTTCTCCTCCAGGAAATGGCTGCGGGTAGACAGCTCACTGACCGAAAGCCTGAGGGCGGACAATTCTCCTGCCGCCGTTTCTCTCTCCGCCTTCAGCGTCTCCAGCTCCTCGGTATGGCCGTGAATGGCCACCTCAGTCTCCTGATTGCGTTCTTCCAGTCCCTCAGCCTGCTGTTTCAGCTGACTGCGGCTCTCCTCGATCTGGGCGCGCTGGCTGTCCAGAGAAGCTGCTTCCTTTTTCAGTTCTTCGTCGGAGCCGGACATTTCATCGCATTTTTCCTGAGCCTGCTTTTCATTCATAGCAGCCGTATTGATCTGCAGGCGGCATTCGGCAGCCTCCTTTGTAAGCCGGGCGACTTCCTCGCGGCCTGCGGTTTCTGCCGTCACGGCTGCGGCCAGCCTGTCCTTCAGCTCATTCCTTTTACGGCGGCTGTCCTCCAGGGCCCCGGTCAGCTCATCGATCTCCCTTTTGCGGCCCAGGAGATTGCTGCTGTTTTTGAAAGCGCCTCCGGTGAGAGATCCTCCTGCGCTCAAAAGCTCCCCTTCCAGTGTCACCATGCGAATACTGTAGCGGTATTTGCGGGCGATGGCCAGGGCATGATCGATATGATCCACCACCAGCACACGGCCTAAGAGGTAGCGGGCCAGACCTTCACAGCCGTCTTTCACCCGCACCAGAGAATCGGCCAGTCCGATAGCTCCCGGTTCGGACAGGGCTGCTCTCTCCCGAAATTCCCCGCTGCTTCGTATACTTTCCAAGGGCAGGAAGGTGGCTCTGCCGTATTTATTTTTTTTCAGGTAAGCGATCAGCTCCTTGGCGCAGCTCTCCGTCTCCGTCACCACATTCTGGATGGAGCCGCCCAGAGCCGTCTCAATGGCCGTCTCATATTTCTGATCGGACTCCAAAAGGTCGGCCACCACTCCTACCACGCCGGGAAATCGGTCCCTCGCCTCCATGACGCGGCGCACGCTGCCGCCATAGCCCTCATAGCGCTCCGCAATATTTTTCAGGGATTCTCGTCTGGCCGCGCAAGTTTGTACCTGGCGCTCTGCGTCGGACAGCTGGCGGCGAAGGGCCGCCACCTGATTTTCCCGGTCGGTGAGGGCCTGTGCGGCCCCTCTGCCCTTCTCATTGATATCTCCAAGCTTCTCCTCCAGATTTTCCCTGGTCTTTCTCTGCTCCTGCACCGCATTCTGCCAGGTCTCCAGTTCGCTCTTTACCCGCAGAAGCTGGGCGTGAATCTGCGCCTGTCTGGCGCCGGCCTGCTCCAGCAAAGTATCATAGCGCTGCAGCTTTACACCCACATCTGCCTTTTCATTGAGGGTATCAATGATCCCCTGCTTTTTCTGCTCGACTTCATTTTCCAGCCGATGAATTTTTGCATCCAGATCATTTACCTGGTTGTCTTTTTCTTCCTGTTTGGAAGCAAGACTGGAGAGCTCCTGATCCGTCTGGATTTTCTGACTTTCAAAATCTGTTTTTTCTTCCCCGTGGGCCTTTAGCTGCTCCTCGATGGATTGCATCCGGCTGCCGTAGTGCTCGTCGTTGATCTCCTCGCTGTGAATCTGTTCTTCCAGAAGCTTGATCTGCCCCTCCAGATTTTCCTTCTGTATTCCCGCCTGAGCCGACTGATTGCGGCGCTCTTCGATCTGACGCGTCAGCTCTTCTGCCGCCTGAATCATCCTTTCATAGCGTTCCTTCCATTGATCGGCTGTACCTCTCGCCTCGGCCAGCTGATCTCGGACAATGCGGGTATTTTCTTCGTTCTCGGCGATCCGGCGTTCGTTCATCTCCGACTCCAGGAAAAAATGACGCACATCATAGCTTCTGAGCTCCTCCCTGAGGCGAAGATACTGTCTGGCCTTCTCCGACTGCTTTTCCAAAGGGCCCACCTGCTTTTCCAGCTCGCTCAAAATATCCGAGACGCGGACCAGATTGGCCTCCTCATTCTCCAGCTTTTTGATGGTCAGCGCTTTTCGCTTTTTAAATTTTACAATACCGGCAGCTTCATCCAAGAGCTCTCTGCGCTCTTCGGGACGACCGCTGACAATCCGGTCGATCTGCCCCTGACCGATGATGGAGTAGCCCTCCTTGCCGATACCTGTGTCGTAAAAAAGCTCCTGAATATCTCGCAGGCGACAGGCAGCCCCGTTCATCATATATTCGCTCTCGCCTGAGCGATAAACCCGGCGGGAAACCGTCACCTCGTCGCAGTCCACCGACAGGCTTCGGTCCCGGTTGTCCATGGTGATGGCCACGTAGGCCATGCCCTGGGGCTTGCGGTTCTCCGTTCCCGAGAAAATCACGTCCTGCATGTTGGCTCCGCGCAGCTGCTTAGCGCTCTGCTCGCCCAGGACCCAGCGCACCGCGTCGGCCACATTGCTCTTTCCGCTGCCGTTGGGACCCACGATACAGGTAATTCCGTCGGTGAAATCCAAATTCATCCGGTTGGCAAAGGATTTAAAGCCCGACACTTCGATTCGTTTTAAATACATATCTATTCCAGTCCCTGTTCTTTTTTCAGCTGCAGTATGGCCTGATAGGCTGCCTGCTGTTCTGCGGCCTTTTTTGTATGACCGCTGCCCTCGCCCATCTGCCGGTCGCCCAGAAAGACCTGCACATGGAACATTTTGGCATGATCCGGTCCGCTCTCCCCGGTCAATTCATAATTCAAATGACCGCTGCCCTCTTCCTTCTGCACCATTTCCTGCAGGATGGTTTTGCTATCGAAAAAGAGTTTCTTGTGATCCAGATCATTCAGGACGAAACGATGTATGAACTCTTTTGCATTAGCAAAACCGCCATCCAGGTAGATCGCTCCGATCAGCGCCTCCAGTGCATCGGACACCAGAGAGGCCCTGTTTCTGCCTCCCGTGCTCTCCTCGCCCCGTCCCAGGATCAGATATTCCTGAAGGTCAAAGGCTCTGGCACAGTAGTCAAGGGTAGGTTCGCACACAATGCTGGCCCGCAGCCTGGTCAGCTTTCCCTCCGGTTCCTCCGGAAAACGGAAATACAGAAATTCGCTGGATATAATCTCCAGCACGGCATCTCCCAGAAATTCCAGCCGCTCATTGCAGTCCGTTTTGCTCAGCTGGTGCTCATTGACATAAGAGCTGTGGGTCATTGCCCTTTTGAGAAGCCCCTGGTCGCGGAAATGATAGCCGATGACTTTCTGAAGACTTTCTCTGCTTGTCTGCTGTTTCATGGTTCTCTCTCTTTTCATTTTGATTATTGAAATACGCAAATGTCCCATATCATAGAAACAGCCCTCGATCGAAGGGCTGTTTCTAACTTCATCTGACCCGCCGTCAGTTCTGTGCTTCTCTGATCTTCTCCAGGGCATCGCCCACCGTTCTGATTGACTCTGCATCCTCATCGGAAATCTCGATATCAAACTCGTTGCTGATTGCGGAAATGATCTGATATACATCCAGCGAATCTGCATCCAGATCCTCAAAGGCAGTGTCCTCTGTCACCTGCTCGGGATCGATCTGAAGTACCTCCACAATGATATCGCGCAGTTTTTCAAATTCCATCTCTATCCATCCTTTCAACACTTTTTCTTTTATACAAACGGGGGCGGAATTGCTTCCCCGAATGTGTCGATCTTATCGATCTGCCTTTTCCGGCTGTTCCGTCTGTCCCGTCTTCTCCGCCTTTTCTTCCGCTTCACCCTTTGCCTCATTCTGATAAAGCTCGCGGAATCTCTCGTCGATGCGCTGCTCCTTGAACGTCAGGCACTGAATCAGAGAATTGCAGACTTCCTTGGCCTTGGAACTGCCATGGGTCTTAACCACCAGGCCGTTTAAGCCCAGCATAGGTGCCCCGCCGTACTCGCTGGAATCAAAACGGGCGAGTATCCCCTTGAGAGCAGGTTTAATCAAAAGAGCACCGATCTTGGTGCGCAGAGACGACATCAGCCCTGTCTTGATCTCCCCGATCAGAGCTTTGCCCACGCCCTCATAGAGCTTCAGGATCACATTGCCGGTAAAGCCCTCGCAGACGATCACATCCGCCCCGCCCAGGGGGATCTCTCTGGCCTCGATGCTCCCGGTAAAATTGATATCCGGGCATTCCTTGAGCAGAGGATAGGTCGCTTTCACCAGCGCATTGCCCTTCTCCTCCTCGACACCGATATTTACAATGGACACCCGAGGATTTTTCACCCCCATGGTGTGCTCAAAATAGACAGACCCCAGTCTGGCAAACTGCAGAAGATGCTCCGGTCTGGCATCCACATTCGCCCCATTGTCCACCAGAAGGGAAACTCCTTTGGTCGTGGGGATAAACACGCCTAACGGCGGTCTGCGCACCCCGCGGATACGGCCAACGATCATCTGCGCGCCCACCAGCACAGCACCGGTGCTGCCTGCCGAGACAAAGGCGTCGGCTTTTTTATCCCGCACCAGCCCCAGAGCCACTGCAATAGAGGAATCCTTCTTGTGGCGGATCGCCGAGACAGGAGCTTCATCATTGGTAATCACCTCGGTAGCATTGACAAACTCCACTCGTGACTCATCATAGGTATATGCGGAACACTTCTGCCGAAGAAGCTCCTCCGGCCCCACAAAAAATACCTTTATATTTTTCTTCTTTTCCATGGCCTGCATGGCGCCCTTGATGATCTCATCCGGCGCATTGTCACCGCCCATGGCGTCCAGAGCTACGTTTAACATCTCTCCCATTTGCTTTTCCTTTCCGTCGGGCCTGCCGTCTCCCTGCCACTTCGGCATGTCACGGACGGCTCCGTCTCTCTACAGAGTATACTTGATAATAATGGAGAAATCAATATTTTATTGAAAAATGTCCTCCCGTGTCAGACACAGGAGGACGATTTGTTTTTTAACGTCTAAAATATACTTGCAAAGACCAGACCGATAAGGGCGACCACTCCCAGTGCCGACAGAACACAGCCCAAGCAGCCGCCTCTTCTCCTGGGCGGAGGCGGAGGCATCCCCGGTCCGCCAAAGGGTCTTCTTCTGGGCGGTCTGTGCATCATGCCGGGCCTGGGTCCACCCGGCCTGGGACCTGGTCTGCCCGGTCTTCCTCCCGGGCCGCCTGGACCCGGTCTCATCCCCTGTACTCTCATGCTGTCATCTCCTCTTTCACATAGCCGTCATTTTTTGCTTCTGCTTTATAATTTTCGCATTTTTCCGCTCATTGTGCAAGTCCTTTTTCTTCTTCGTCCAGGACTTCCTTCGGCGTATATTTGCGGAAAATGCGCAGGAACATCAGGGAATTGACATAGGCAATAAGACCCGCTCCCAGAAAAACAATCACCGGCAGCAGACGGAAAAACCAATCCGGCCGCAGGAATAAGAGCAGCCAGGGAACAAGATTCAGGAAAAGGATCACAATAGTATAGGGCAGGTTTAAAAGGGCAATCAAAACTGCATTTTTAAACAGCACTCCCGTCGTATAATAAAAGCGGGACAACAGAGGGAACAGATAGCTGAGAACCGCCCCATAAACCACAAGCATGGCAAATACCGCCACAGACAGGATCTGCGCGAGAAGGCTCTCCACAGCAAAGGAATACCAGAGGTCCACTGCAAGAATCAGACCTACCACAGCCATGATCAGCTCCACCACGATGGCCTGCTTCAGGTTCTGCTTATAGGACTTAAAAAAATTGGACGACACCCGGCCTTCGCCCTGGATTATTTTTATCACAGCATAGTACAGCGCCGTAGTGGAAGCCCCTATGGTAACCACCGGCAGGCAGCCGATCAGCCACAGGACGCTGACCGTCAAGAGATCCGCCAGCTTATTCAAAAACTGCATAAGCGGCCCGTCCATTGAAAATATTCCTCCCATATCCGTCTCCTCCTGCAAATAAATATACGCCGCCAGGCATATATGGTAAAAGGCTCTCCGATTTCATCGGAGAGCCCCTGCTTTTGTCTTTATTCCTCTACCGGAATGATCTCTTTCTTGTTATAAGAACCGCAGGCCTTGCATACCCGATGAGGCATCATCAGGGCGCCGCACTTGCTGCACTTTACCAGATTGGGAGCAGTCATTTTCCAGTTGGCTCTGCGGCTGTCTCTTCTGGCTTTGGAAGATTTATTCTTAGGACAAATAGACACAGGTTACACCTCCTTATCCCCATTTGAATTTGCTTTCTGAAATATATCGCGGATGACAGCCATCCTGGGATCCGGTCCCGCCTCGTCGCGTCCGCTGCCCGGATGGCCGGAAGTTGTACCATGTCCCTCGTCAAGTCCTCTGCAGTCCTCCCTGCACAGAACCTTCATCGGCATATGTACAAGCATCTCGCCGTAGACGAGTCTGTCCACATCCAACGTATATCCTTCGATAAAGGCTGCTTCCTCCAGGTTTCGGATACGCTCCTCCTCTGTCTGGTTCATGTCCACCTCAAACTCACTGTCAAAATCTAACGGTACCGACACCTCTCTCAGGCAGCGGTCGCAGGAAACACTGAGCGTCACATGGACCTCGGCGGTAATCAGCAGTTTCTTTCCCTTTTTATGAAGAATGGCAAGCTTCACCGGCTCCTTCTTCTCGATCGGACAAATCCGGCCAAAATAGTCGAATGTATCAAAGGAAAGAGGAACCGTATAACATTTCATCGCCTCTTCATTCAGGCCAAGCGCCTCCGATAAATGGATCTGCATCTCTATCTCCCCATACGCATACTCAGATATTATACATAATCCAATTTTCGTTGTCAACCAGAAATTTTCTGATAGATCAAACTTAATTGACTGGATCAGAGCTCTACGATCGTGCCGTACACCGTTCCCTCGGGAGCCAGAGCATTGGACTCATCGGTATCAATATGAGCAGCCAGCGCATAGGAGGGGCTTACACGAACCACCACGTCGCCGAAAATCAGGGAACGCTCCGGAGAATTAACCTTCAGGGCAACGACATCCTTATCCTTCAGGCCGCAGGCGGCAGCATCCTCAGGCGTCATGTGTATGTGACGCTTTGCCGCGATCACACCCTCTTTGATCTCCACCTCGCCACAGGGGCCGATCAGCTTGCAGCCGTTGGTACCGGCAATATCGCCGGACTCACGAATCAGGGCCTTGATGCCCAGCGTTCTGGCGTCAGTCAGGGATACCTCTACCTGGGTGGCCTTGCGCACGGGGCCCAGCACGGACATTTTCAGGCTGCCCTTAGGTCCTACTACCTCCACCTTCTCCTCTGCGGCAAACTGGCCGGGCTGGCTCAGCATCTTCTTTACCGTCAGCTCATGGCCGGCTCCGAACAGGATCTCTAAGTGCTCCTGGGTCAGATGAATGTGTCTTGCACTGGTTTCTACTAATACTTCCATTTTTCTTATCCTTCCATCGTGAATTTATTTTCGGCCGGGCCGGACGAAAAAGCATCCTCCCTCAGCCATTTTTCTACTATTTATTCTACCCCCTTTTCCTATAATTGCAAGGGGGTATTTCACACGGCTTTGTATTGTTTTTCATACTTTCTCCTGCTGCGGGTTGAAAGCCGGCGAGGATTTTTATACAATGACTGATGGAGGTATGTCAAATGAAAACCACAGCCATTGTAGCCGAATACAATCCTTTTCACAACGGTCATCTCTACCAGATGACCGAAGCCCGCTCCCGCAGTCGTGCAGACTACATCGTCGTCATCATGAGCGGCGACTTTGTCCAGAGAGGCGAGCCTGCCCTGATCGATAAATACGCCAGAACCCGGATGGCCCTGGAGGCCGGAGCCGACCTGGTGATAGAGCTGCCTGCCGCCTACGCCTGCGCCAGCGCCGAGGCCTTCGCCGGGGCCGCCGTGTCCATTCTGGACGGCCTGGGAGCAGTGAATACTCTCTCCTATGGCTGCGAATACGAGAACGAGGATTTTACCCGTGCCCTTCTGTCCCTTTTTCTCGAAGAGCCGGAGGATTTCTCCCGCCGGCTTCGCCAGCTTTTGACACAGGGGCGCACTTATCCGCAGGCCTGGGCCGCTGCCGCCGGAGAATACCTGGCCCGGCATTCCGTCTTCGTCCCCAAAGATTTCGACGTCGTCCTCTCCTCCCCCAACTGGATCCTGGGGTTGGAATATCAAAAGGCCCTGCTCCGCCTTCACTCTTCCGTCAAGCCCCTGCCCGTCCTGCGCCGGGGCGGCTATCACAGCGAGGCGATTCCCGCCGAAAAAAGCGAAGGCTATGCCTCCGCTACCGCGATACGGCGGATATTGCTCCGGCAGGATTATCCGCAAAGCAAAGCCGTGCAGGACATGGGGGATAAGATCACGCAAAACGGCCTGGCAGAGGGCGAGCCGTCTTCGGATTCCCCTTACGGCATCCTCTCCTCCCAGCTCCCCTCCTATACGCTCCGCCTGCTGGAGGGTGCCCGCCTGCTGCAGGCCGACGACTTCTCCGCCGCTTTGGGCTATGCCCTGCTGCGAGCCAGTGAGGACGAGCTGATTTCCATCCTGGATATCTCTGCCGACATGGCCGCACGGATACGTCGCCTGCTCCCCGGCTACCGCGGTTTCTCCGCCTTCACCGATGAATTGAAGACCCGACAGCTGACCCGCAGCCGGACCAGCCGGGCTCTGCTCCATCTGCTTTTAAATATCCGCTCCGACGCTTTTCGCCGGTATAAGGAGGGCGGATATGCCTACTATGCCCGCGTTCTGGGCTTTCGCAGGGAAAGCGCCTCTTTGCTTACGGAAATAAAAAAGAGGGGACGTATCCCCCTTCTGACCAAGATGGCCGACGCCCGCCGGACTCTGACAGATTTCTACGGCGAGAACAGGCCCGAAGCGCTCCAGTCCGCCCTCTCCCTCCTCGACACCGACCTTTTCGCCTCATCCCTCTATGAGTTCACCGCCGCTCTGGGGACGGGCAGGCCGCCTGTTCATGAATTTTCCCGCGGCCTGGTGATCCTGTGAGACTGACATCATATATTTATGGCATCGCATATTTAACTACAACTCAAACAGACTCAGCTGATCGTCAGCCCAGGAAGCCTGACGAGCCCTCGTCACCCGATCCCCCTGGCGGCTTTCCCCGATTAGGAAAGGCGAAGTCGGATCGTGAAGACGCAAATTAGCCTCCACTGTCCCCTTGTCATAGTTGGCATAGCAGTAGATGCAGCCGTGAGGACAGGAATTATAGACACCGATGTCGCTGCCCAGCAGACAGCGGCACCCCTCTCTGGCAGGCTTTATTCCTCGGGGTATCACCAGCCGCCTGCCGATGGCTTCCTCGATCACTTCTTTTGTCATACAGCCGGAAGTATCTATTCCATATACCCCCAGCTCATCCCCCTCACAGCAGGTGTAGAGGCGGATGCCATACTCCCTGCCCACAGCGGCAAATTCACGGCCGATCATACGGCGCTCCTCCTTCGTGACAGAACGCACACCGGGGAAATTGCGCCTGGTCTTCTCATAGAGATCGATAAAGCTGATCACACACCGGCGGGTATAACCTGCCAGCCGCCCGGCCATGCGACGAAACGCTTTCAGATGATAATCCAGCGAATACTTTTCGGTGATAAAAATAGGATCATAGCGCCAGCCCACCGCCTGCACCCCGGCAACCTCTGCCAGGCGGCAGAAGGATTCCATGACCTTTTCCTTGTCCGGCACCCCCGGCTCGATCTCATGTCCATAGGGAGTAATCGTCACATACCAGAGCTGGCCGAAGGCCTCAAGCGCAGAAAGCCGGTCAAGCATCGGCCCTGGATTTTTCGTGCAGAAGCTGAGCGCATCCACCACATCAGGACTTAATGCGTAGCGCGTCACCTGTTCCGGATAGTATGGATTGCGGACCATCACATAGCCCTCCTCTATCCTCCGGTAAAACCATGAACTAAAATAAGCCGGAATATCGGTCCGGCTGCCTGTGTTGATAATCATCCTTTTCCTCATTTTTATCCGTCTGCATAGGAGCAGGCCCCTCCGCTGCCAGGGGGAAGGGCCTGCCGCCGCAGTTTTCAGATATCTTTCTCTTCTCCGGGGAGGCTGCGCCATCCCTCAGATTTTCTCATAGTGATCCACATCCACCACGAAGATCGTGGCTCCTCCCACCTCTACGGTGGTCGGCATAGTCGCATAACTCATCAGGCTGGCTCCGGCCAGATAGGGCATATTGACCGTAATCTTGCGGTGCTCGCCGCATTCCTTCTTGATGATGTTGATCACCTCCTGGACCTTATCGTCCTCCGCGCCGATCATCAGCGTTACATTGCCCTTGCGCAGAAATCCGCCTGTGGTGGCCAATCTGGTAATACTGAAATGGTGCTGGGTCAGCTGAGTCAACACGCCGTCTTCATTGTCATCCCGTACGATCGCATATACTAACTTCATAAACCAAGCCTCCTTCATTTCGTTTTACCAATTATACCACAATCCTGATAAAAATTAAATAAAAATTTGATCAGGTTGCGCAGATACCCCGGCATGCTTCACTTATATTCTCCGGACAAGGTCAATGTGGTCCGTCAGCTACCCCCAATTCTCGCTCACAAAGATTTCTGCCCGGTTCTGAATCAGCTCCACCGTCTCGTCCAGCGTCCTCGCCCCGGCAAAGTACGGCTCCGCCTCCTCTTCGATAATATTCCAGACATCCCGGTTAAAGCTGTTGGTCGCCTTGCCCGTCTCCGCCATCTCCCAGAAAGCCTCTATGTTTTCCTCCGACAGAACGGGGAGGTAGGACGGATCGCTCTCCTGCATGTTTCTCTCCATTTCCTGCGCCTCCCCTATCTCTTTCTCGATAACAGAGCGAAGGGTAGGAATCTGGAAATACATATAGCCTCTCTGAAATTCTTCCGTCAACAGAGAACCCACAAAGTCCCAGGCCGCCTCCTTGTCCTCACAGGCCTCGGTAATCCCCCCCGCTCCGTAAGGCGTGAGGTAAGCGTGGCCTCCATCCGCCGAAGGATAGCCGACGCACTGGACACTTTCGCCGCGAAACAGTCCGGCTTCGCTGACAAAGGCCGACACGCCGTCCAGATAAGCCCGGTGCAGAAGCAGGGTACCGTCAGCAAGCCGCTCTTCCTCCGGCACGTCCAAATCACCACCCACTTCGATCGTCATGGCAAACTCCAGCAGTTCCCGGAAAGCATCTCCGTCAAAAGAACAGGTTCCCGTTTCGTAATCGATGTACTGATCCATATTCATGGAAAGCTGAATCCGAAGCATCCCTATGGCTGACAGATTATGGATTATTTCAGCTCCCTCAGGCAGGCTGTCCGCAGCCGCCAGAAATGCTTCCATTGTCCACTCCCCGCGGCTGACCGTCTTCCCGCTGTAGGCCATCAGCGTTTCCGCCATAACGCCGACGGGAATCCCATATACCTTCCCCTCCGCCGCATACATGGTCAGAGCGCTGTCAAGCAGAGTCTCCGTTCCCAGCCCCTCCGCCTCCAGATAAGGCGACAGATCGGCCAGGATTCCCAGCGACGCATACAGGCCCACGTCTATATCCGACAGGTCGATGAGATCCGGTATATTGCCCGCCGCAAGATCGGCGTTCAGACGGGTCAGGCCGGCTCCAACCTCCCCTCCGCCGTAATCGATAACCTCAATCGCACACTCCGGATGGGCTTTATTATAATCCGCGATATATCCCTGCATCATCACGTCCAGGTTAAAGGTCGCAAGGGTAAGGGTCTGCGGCGTTCCAGCCGGCATCTGCTCCTGCCCATTCTCCAGTCCGGCCTCCGGCTGTCCCCCTGTCCCGGCATCTTCCTGTCCGGCTGTGCCTTCCGCACCCGCGGCGCTCCCCGCCCCTGCCTCCGTAAGAAGCAGCAGCTCCGTCACGCGCTCTCCCTCGCTGTAATAGGAGAGCAATGCCGCAATACTGCCATTCTCCATTACGCCAATGCAGACGATATCGCCGTAATCCGCCCCATAGATGAGCCAGTTAGTGAGCAATGTACTGGTTTCACTGTCCGGATCATAGGTATAAATGGACTCTGTTGATGAAATCAGGGCGCCGCCTGCCGTCATAGCCGCCGCCCGAATCGTGCCTATATCTTCCGGCAGACCGCCCCTGCCCTCCGTCAGTTCTCCGCTTTCCCCATCCACGGTATAGAGCCGCTGCTGGATCCCTTCTATATTATGGGAGCGCACAATGCCGTACACCCTTCCGTCAGCGCCGCGCCACAGCTCCTCCACCGTCCCTTCTGCGGGAATCCGGGCTGCCAGCTCCCCTGCCTCGTTCAGCACGAGGATCTGGTCTTCCTCCTCGCAGACAGTCAGATAAATCAGCCCTTCCTGGTCCGCCGCCAGCAGCTGGAACTGGGGCGGCAGGGTGTCCTCGGAAGTCCCGCCGGCATGCAGATACTCCTCCAGAGAAAAAGAATCGAGGATCGCCCCATCCGCGTCCAGCCGGTGCAGCTGATGGTCCCTGGAAGAGTCCTGATTTTCCTGGGATTCCTGTCTCTCCGCCCCTTCCGCCGCGCGATCCAGCAGCAAAATCCCTCCGTCCTGCTGCAGATGCAAAAGCAAAGGAACCCTCCCCTCTTCCACCGGCTGAAAGCCCGGTAAGGTTTCCGTCTCCTTCGTCGTCAGGTTCATCCGGCGCAGCTCATACGCCCCGGATTCCTCCCCCTCGGCCGCCGTATAGTACAGGTAATCGCCCCAGAAGGCTGCCGCAGGCCTTTCCTTCAGATCGTCGAGTTCGACCCATGCGCTCTGAAAAGAGACTTCGCCCGCATTTTCATTGCCCGCAGCCGTCTCTCCGTTCCCCGCCCCGCAGCCGCCAAGCAAAAACAGCAGGAACACGAGAATAAAACCTAGTCTGATTTTCTTTTCTAATCTGATTTTCTTTCCTAATCTGATTTTCTTCCCTTCTCCCATTTCCTTCCCTCATTTTCTTTCTTTCGATCATGCAAAGCGGATTTCCAGCAGTCCGCTCTGCACATTTCCCTGCGCATCCTGCACGCTTACCGTCATCATAAGGCTTTGTCCGTCCCCTAATAAGAAGGAATCCCCCAGCCATAGTATTTCTCCGCCAAGAGCCTCCTCCACTGCTGCCCGTTCCAGACGTCCGACGCGAAGAAGCTGCCCCGTATCCGATGCATAGACGCGAAACGTCTCCGCCGTTTCGCCGCTCACCCTTGTTGTCACATATTTGCCGTCCAGGGAAGGCGACAGGCTATTTGCTTCGCCCTCCTCTGCCAGTGCAAAGGCCTGGATCCCGTTTTGTTCATCATAGCGGTAGAATACATTTTCATATGTTCCATCCAGCTCTGTTCCCGGCTGAATCAGCGCAAAGCCATCGAACACATCCATCCGGTCTAAAAGGAGATCGCCGGCCCGGCTCACCTCCATGCGATGCTCCTCCAGGTCATAAAATCCTATTGCTTCAAAGGTTTCCTCCCCCTGGTCCACCGGCAATTCGTTTTGCGCGGCCAGAAACAGGACTTTTTGTCCATCTTCGATAAAGCCGCAGGAAGTAAAGCCGATAATCCCCTGGCTGCTCTCAAACCCATTTTCATAATCGATGGCAATCAGATCCTCCTTTTGCCTGGTATCGAGATGGTACAGATGCAGCCCGTCCACATCCGCATATACAGCGCATTTTCCGTCTGCGGAAACATCAATATCATGAAACCGCATGTCTACGCTTAGCTCTGCGCTTAAATTGATAACCTCCCGGAGTGCAAACTGCGCATCCCACAGCGCCAGAACAATGTCGTCCTCTAAAGTCATCGCCCCCACATAACCGTCCGTCACCGGAAAAACATCGCCCCATTGGGAAGCCAGCCCGGAAAACTGAAACCTTTCCTCCCAGTCCGCCGTGAGGAATTCCCCCTCTCTCACGCTCCATATCTGCAAAGGATCCGCCCCGACAAAAAAGTAATCCTTTCCCGCATATCCCGCTGCCTCTATTCCCTCTCCTGGGACAGGGTAAAATCCAGCCACCTGCAGGGAGCTTGCCGCGTCCTGCGCCTCGTTCCCGGCTGCGCTTTCCATTTCCGTTTCCGCGCCGGTTTCCCTATTGCTGTCCATTTTGCTTTCGCTTTCCTCTATGGCTGTTTCCGGAACGGAAACCTCTGGCGAAGCAGTATTCTCACCATGGGAACACGCAGCCAGGCAGAGCCCGCACAGCAAGGCAGCCGCCATAAAACTTTTCTTTCTCAGATGCATACGGATCCTTTTCCGTTTCCCTCTATTCATCTCCGACTCCTTCCTTCCCATAAGCGATACGGATCACTTCCATACACTTATTATCGCTGTTGTATCCGTTCAATACAATGACATGGAAATCCGCAAAACATAAAACATTATACGGCCTGAATTCCCCAAAAACCTGCTGATCTATCGCGACTGCACCAAGCCGGTTCCCGTCATCCGCATCTTCTATGTACATCTTCCAGTCTCCGTTTGACGTAAGGCATTGCAAGACAATTTCTCCCGTTTCCGCAGCCTTTATCCCTTCAAGATTTTCCTCCGCAAACAGGTCTATCTCTTCCAGCCCCTCTTCCCCCGCCCTGTAACGCCAGGCTATTTTTTCATTTCGGTACTTATCCGCCGCCTCAACGATTACGCCATCCCCAACTTTATATACCGTTCCGAACATTTCGCTCTTTTCCGGCAGGAAACGGATTTCCCCCGTATCCATATTGATAAGGCCGCAGGCATAGAGATACTCGCCGTCCGCATTCTCCTCCATCGTGCCGGCGACAAAGAACAACTCCTGCTGTTCATCCAGGTAAGCGATCGAACGGACCGTTATCTCCTCGCTTAACAGCTCCCTGTTTTCCTGTGTTTCCACGTTATAGCAATATAAGCCGTTGAAACCCGGATAAAACAATAATTTCCCATCCTGCGAAGCGCACATAAGCGCTGCTCCCCAAAAACCGAAGTCGGTTCCGGTCGCCTCCGCCAAATTAAATTGGCGAATATATGACAAATTCTTGTCATACTCGATTAAAATGTACTCCGCATCACCGTTTTCCCTCTCGGTGAATTTTTCTCCGCATACCATTATGCCGGTTTTCGTCCCCAAAACGGACTGTATTAAAAAATCCCCTTCCCCGACCAATTCATGGAAGGTCTCTTTTGCTTCAGCAAGCCTTTCCCCTGTGACAATATCATACAGATAGGGCTTGTCCGAGAACAGGCAGATTTCCCGTTCGCCTGTTTGCAGGATCGAATTGGAATACATTACATCAAGCCCGCCGACCAGCACCGTATCCGGCAGCGTGATATCCGGCGTTTCCGCCTCATGGCCTGCGCCGCCGTTTAATTCCACAATAATGAGCCAAGCCGAATCTTCAACATTTTTCCAGTTGCGCACTAAGATCACGATCTGCCCGGTCTCTTCCTCAATCAGGATACTTTCATTGCTGACGACCAGATCCTCCCCATACTCCTCATATAGCAAGGGTATCTCACGGACCAGGCTGCCATCCGCCGAGGAATAGACGCGGACGATATAGCCTTCGTCAATATACTTCGTCCTTGTGGCATAATATTCGCCTCCGCGGGAAGGATAGAGCGTCAGATACTCCCCCGACGATGCCAGCGGATAAGAAGAGACCTCCCCATTTCGGCAGCAAAACGCCGCTTTTTCAAGGGGAAGACCTATTTCCTCGCTTTCCTCGATTAAGACGCAGTCATCGTAAACCCACATTTTTCCCCAAAGATGTTCTTCTTCGCGGTCGAACTGCAGCTCGCTTCCATCCAGATTCACTGTCCCTATGGTCAGAAAATCCTGGCCGTTTCTCTGTTCGTCCGTCCAGTACCCTGTAAAAATAATCTTCCCATTTCCGAGGGCATCGCAGCTCTTAATTCCAAACAGCCCTTCTGTCGTCTGGTAATGACTCTCCCAGTCAAACAACAATACCTGCTGACGAATGTCCCTCTGATAATCATATAAGTACAACCCTCTGCCCGTCTCATAAATCAAACGTTTTCCCTCTTCAATAAAACGAAAAAATCCGACATTCGCCTCTTCACCAATCCGGCTCTGCAGGTCAATGACTTCCACCGATTGAAAGTCCTCCGCAAAAACCAGCATGGTAAATTCAGAAGCTGACTCTGCCTCATTATATAGATTTCCCACCACCACAATCTGTCCATCGACCTCCGCTGCGTCAAAATCCCATAAATCATAAAAGGACAGCCCCAAATCCCGGTTTTCATACCGTCCCAGCGACTCGCCTGTCTCCACATTTATCAATTCGGCATTCTCCCCCAAAAGCAGGGCCTTATCTTCACCGATATATCGGATCATCGGGGAATCATCCAGCTGAATCTCCGCCAAAATCGTAAAGCCATCGTCTGCCGCCGCATTCTGACTATCCGTTTCCGCAGAATAAGAGCCGCCTGAAACCGCGCTTTCTTCCAGATTTTCATGATATTCCAGGCTTTCCTCATAATCACTCGGCTGGTCAGAATAACAGCCTCCCAACAGCAGCGCCAGCGCAAGGACCAATGCAAACCGACAAATCTTTTTATTCATCTCCAAACCCCTCCAGATACATCACGATCTCAAAATTCCCGTTCTCTGTCTTTATCTCCATATGGCCGCGGTATTTTTCCACCGTCTGGCGGATGCTCTGCAATCCATATCCGTGAGCCTTCTTGTCCGCCTTAGTTGTCTCCGGGATTCCTTCATCCCGATAGCGGATGACCCCGTCGTAGGGGTTTGATACCGCCACGATCGCCATCCTTCCCTTCTTTTTCGCCTGAAGGCAAATGCAGCGCTCCCTTTCCGGCGGCAGCTTCTGGTTCGCCTCGATCGCATTGTCCAGAAGGTTGACGAACAGGGCACAGATATCCATATCGGACATTTGCAGCCCGCTCATATCCTGACAGGAATATTGAACCTCGATTCCTTCCTTTTCGGCCTCCGACAGCTTTTGGTTCAGGATCAAGTCAAGCAGCGGATGGTTGGAAATCCGCTTTGCCCTGCTGCGCTCCAATATCTGCGCTACCTTTTCCGATGTATGCAGCAGAAGCGCTTTCTCGCTTTCATCCTTCTCTTCTGAGAAGGCGATCTCCCGGATTACCGCATTGCAGCGGCTCAGATCATGCAGCAGGATAGCCTTCTGCCGATCCTCCTCCAGCAGCATCTGATAATTTTTCTGCAATAGCTCCAGTCTGGTTCTCTGTATCAGCAGCTGTGTTTCCGCCTGTTTTCGAATCCTGTATACAATGGCAAAGAGCGCCGCTGACGTCAGCCCCAGCAGGAAAATGCACCAGTGCAGCATCAGCTCCTCCGAATAATATTGATTGTATATGCGCTGAAAGTAGATCATAATCAAAATCAGGACGGGAAGAGCCAGATAAAAATAATACCATCTTCTATGAAAGCCGTCCTGCCTTTGGAGAATCCACGTCTTCAGCTTTATCCCTGCCCAAAAGAGCAGCAAGCCCCACAGCAGCAGATAGACGCCCCGCGCAGGGCCCACGACGAGCAGCCATGTCCTGACAGTCCCCTGGTTTTGCAGCGCCATATAAAAAAACGACTGCAGAAAAAAATCCAGCATTGTCTGCCACATCCACAGAAACCAGACCACAACCCCGGCCTGGCCCAGACGGCAGCGGTACAGGCCGGCGATCACAAAGCAGAGAAGGAGAATTTCCAGAAACATCAAATAATTAGAAAACAAGATCTCTGTGACAATCTGGTTAAGCGTGTCCAGTCCCCCTATGCCTGCCGCTGCCGCCGCCCACCACAGGATTCGCGTTCTCTTCTCCGTTTTGGGCTCGAATAAGGCTGAGGAAACCATAAGGGTCATGATAACTTTGACGATCATATACAGCATGCTGCATCCGTAATAAAACATTTCTCTCATTGTTTTCTCCAATACTCCGCCAATGCCTGACCTGAGGGCTCAAACGCTGTCTTTTATCGCTCAGCCTCCATCTTACATTCCCTGTTTCGTCAATAATGATACACAGATACTGCCCATCTGCTTCCGCCAGCTGCAGCACTTCGCCCTCCTGTATCACCGGGGCCTCCATACCGTCTGGAAAAACACAAATCTCGCTGCCGTCTTCTTTTCTGTAATAAATCCCCTTTTCCGTGCCGTGCAGCAGCTGCCCCACTCCGCCCCGCAGGCACAGCTGCGTCCCGTCACGCAGGGAGACGGCATACAGATTCCCGACGGCATCCGTGAAATACAGCCTGTCCCCTCCCAGACGGAACTCCTCCGCCAACGTGTCCGAAAGGACTGTCCTCTCGCCGGATACGGCGTCATATTGAACCAGGAAACCATAGCTGTCCCGGTAATAAAAATTCCCATCGCGATACGCCGGCTGATCGGTCAAGTCTGTAATCACCATCTCTCCCGGTTTTCCCGTCTTATCAAACCGCTGTATCCCCTCCCCGGTGAGTACAAATATTTGATCTTCCCAGAGATAGAAAGCCTGACACTGCTCCAGGTAGGTGAGATACTGGTCGTAGGAGCGGCCTGTGGCCTCCCCGCCTATCCCCCAAAGGCTTATCCCCTCGGGCTCGCTTTGACGAAGGTCACAGATTTTCTCTGTCCCGTGTGTGCGGCAGTCCATCTGCCATATGCTTTCGTATCCTTCACTGCGCCGCAGGTAGTAAAGCTGGTCTTCCGCCAGGAACATAGGAAATATTTCTTCATAATCCTCCGCCGAAAAGAGAGGATCCGCAAACAATTCCTCTGTTTTCCCGGTCTGCTTATCGTACAGCAGGAAAGGGGATTCCGTTGCGATCACGGCATATTGCTCTCCATCGATCAGATAGGAATACACCGCCGGATTCACCGTATAGTTCTCTGGATAGGATACCTCTGCGCAGCCCTCCAGGCAAAGCAGGCAAATAGCCGCGCCGCCCATTATTCCCGCCTTTCTTCCTATGTTCCGGGGCAGCCTTATTTTCTCATGATACAGGCAAAACCCCAGGAAAATCAGCAGGGCGCTGCAGGCAACGGCGATGGCATATATTCCCGCCACTTCCCCGTTTGAATAAAAAATCCTCGTCCCCGTCTCCGCTTGCTGGTAGCCACAGATATAGGCATCCGCCTCGAATAAAGGCAGCGGCAGAGGGAGCTGATACATCCTCTCCTCCGTCAGTAAAAAATAGGGGGCGAAATAGATCAGAAGCCCCGCCACAAAGGAACCAAGGGAATTCTTCAGGAAAATGGACAGGGTCATACATAGCGCCGCAAAGCAGGACGCTCCCAGAAGACGGCAAAGAACCGCCCGCGCCAGCATTTCTCCGATTTTCATTTCCCCCTGATAATGCTGATACAGAGAAAGGCTGGCCAGAGGAAAATCCGCAGGCCCCAGTCCATAGAGAGCCTGAGCCGTTCCCAGTTCCAGCAGCAATACGGCTGCTGTATACAAAACCGCCAGCAGTATCCCTGCGCCAAAGCGAAGCAAGTACAGCGAACCGCAGCCTCTGCTGCAGCTGCGCATCAGCTCATGGGTTCCGCTCTCCGTCTCCGTCATAAAAACAGGGATCGTCAGAAGCAAAAGGACAACCACGCAGATAATGGAAAAAGAATGGCCTCCGAAAAACCAGTTCCAGCCATTGGCATTGATGAAGTACCGGCCCTCGGGATTTTTCCGCACATAGTCATATTGGTTTGATGCCAGACGCACCAGCTGATATTCGCCCAGGACGCGGATATATTCCGCCGCATTCTCCTCATACTCTTCCCTGCTCTGCTGCCCTGTCCGGTATTTCTCCCTTTCCCGCGCCAGTCCTGCCGCGGCCTCCTCATACTGCGCCTGTTTTTCGCGGATCAGAGTCTCTTTTCCTTCCGTAAGAGGCCCCTCCAGCTCCCGGAATAGCTCTGCATCCTTCCACTCATTGTAATAAGAATCCACCCAGATGCCATCCGCATTCTGCAAAAGCAGGCCATAGGCAAGCAGGGACAGCAAAATGAGCCACAGGCCCCTCCGCCGGATTAAGATTTCTCTTACTTCTATCGCAAATAACTGCATGAAGCTCACCCCGCCTTTCTCACCGGCGTTTTGGCCTTTTTTTCGCCGATATGCCAAAGAGCAGCAGAAGGGCCAGCGCATATCCTCCGCAGCACAGCAGATTTACCCAATACGCCGGATATGCCCTTCCGGCCAGCATGACGGCAGAAAATGTCTGCTGCTGGGCAAACAGTGCCAATGCGCCGATGGGATTGAATACGCTTTGCTCCCTGTACGCCAGAAAAGCCAAAAGCCCTATGGCCGCGATCATCAGCAGCGCAGTTCCCATGGGCCTCCGGACCCAATAGGCAAGCAACAAAATCCCCTGTCCCGCGCACCAGTAAAACAGCAGGCAGCCGATAAAGCGCAGCAGACAAAAAACGCCTGCCGAACCGGAAAACATTCCCAGCCGGCTGGATTCGATGGCATAAAGGGGCTGGCGAAGGGCGTCAAACCGCGAAGGCATGCCGAATAACCAGAAGTCCTGCAGATGGAAAAGGAGGGCGACTCCCGCAGCCCACACCAGCGCCGCCATGGATTTCGTATAGAAATAGGCGGCTTTTCCCTTCTCACTGACAGCAATCACCCCCGCCATTCCTTCCGAAGAATCACGAAAGATCAGGCCTGGGAGAGACAGGATTAAAAACAGCAGGACAAAAAGCGCTGAACCGTCGTAGGACAGATAGCGTTCGATCTGATCCATCTCATCGTAATAGGGCAGAGCCCTCCCCTCATAAGTTTCCAGAATCAATCGGCAGCGCTCGGCCTCTGTCTGATTCCCGGACTCCTCATACAGCTGTTTTGCCTCCCTCGCCCGCTGCAGGATTTGATCGATTTCCGCTTCATAGGAATAGCAGTAGAAAAGCTCGTCGTAAAAATATTGAAACTCATACTGGTCCCCATAGGCATATCCCGTCACTCTCTCCGGATCGTACTCGCCCGGCTGGGCCTGTCCGGATGCGATGGCGTCTGTTACCTCCTGCAGCGACTCCGTGACATATGCAATTTTCTCATTGGTAATCAGCCCCTGTATCTGTTCCAACAGTGTATCGTGGCCGTCCAGAGGGGCCGAGATCAGCCTGTCCATCTGCCGGATCTGATACATGTTCAAAAATAAGAACACGGCCAGGAAAAGCCAGAGAAGCTTTACCTTTATCAGCTTCTTTAATTCCCATTTCATGCAAGCCCTCCTTCGGTTTTCTGACCGTGCCGTATGAAGCGCCGTGTCAGTCTTCTGCGTGTGTCACGGTGATGGGCCGCACACTTTCGATCAGCGGGCCGTAGGCAGAGTCTTGATTGGTGAGAGGAACCAGGATCACATCCATCGCATTGCGCTCGACCCAGCGGGTCATTTCCTCTGTCAATTCCGCTCCCACGACCGTCTGCCCTCCCTCTCCCACGAGAATATCCGCATAGTATGCGCCGTCAAAGGCAGGCACAGGGGTTCCATTGACCCATAGGCTCATGCGGTACTGCTCCTGCGCCATGCCCCGGCAGGTAAGGGCAATCTCAAATTCTGCCCTTCCATCGGCCATCTCCAGATAATCCACCGATTGACCGCCCTGGAGATAGGCCGCATGGATTCCATTGCTTTCCTCGACATATTCCTCCGGCTCCTCCGCCTCCATCATCTCCAGCTGCACTGCTTCCACCGGATATTCAATTCGATAAGGCAGATTCGGCAATGT
>CALWGV010000052.1 GCA_944380185.1 uncultured Lachnospiraceae bacterium | reverse complement strand
GAAACCCTGCGGGTATCCTGCATCGTATTCAGGTTTTTCCACTCCGTCAGCATGTTCAGGTCCTGCTGACACCGCTCCATCCGGTAATCGGCAAAATAGGGATCCGCCGTCATCTGCGCATAGACCTCCTCCTGGTAGAGCCAGTAGCGCAGTTTCTCATAATTCTCATAAAAAATGCGCATAATGCTCCGATACCGGTCAACATTATCCGCATTTAAATATTTCGCTTCCGTAAGCGGTCTGAGCCGTTTATCCGCCACCTGCATCCTTTGCCTTCCTCCGCAGTTTGCTCTAAGCGGCAGCCAAATCCCCCCGGCCGCCGCAAAATCCTCTGTCACTTTCCCTAGTATAGACGATGGCGGCAGGACGCGCAACCGAAAAATACGAAGTTACATCCTTCCACTCTGCCATTTTTCCTTTCCTTCCTTTCCGGCCGGATCATCCCTGGCCTCTTAATTTTTTCTCCATTCCCTGTAGGAGCACCGCCATCTCTTTTTCCGGCGGCAGGGTTTTGTATAAAATCCCGTAGGGGAAGTCCGCGTTCTCGCGGATCGGGATGCAGGTAAGCCCCAGCGTTTGGTAATATTCCGGTATCCGGTAGCCAGGGAGGACAGCTACCCCATACCCGGCACCCGCCAGGCTCAGGCACACCCGGTCATCCTCGATGAAAAAGTCCGGGTGGTGAAGCCGGTGGATGTTGACCAGATCCCGGATGGGATTATCACTGTTAAAGGGAATCAGTTTACTGTGGGGAAGAATCAGCCTCTCGTTCTCCAGCTCGGCGAAGCGGATCTCCGTTTTGCCGGCCAGCGGATGCCTGGCGTTTACAACGGCATAGGTTTTCATTTTCGCCAGTTCCATAAAGGCGAATTCCGTCCCTTTCTGCATATGGATGCTGGCCATCATAAAATCGATCTGCCCCGCTTCCAACATCAGCAGCAGCCTGTCGTAGGTTTCGATCTCAATGAGCGGCTCCATGTCCGGAAAGACTTCCCGGAATCTGCCCAGGACGTCTGTAAGTAAAACCAGCTCCGCATTGGAATTGCAGCCGATGCTGATGCGTCCATGCCTTCTCTGTATATTCAGATTCTCCGCCGCCAGATCGCTCTGCCGGAGGATCTCCTTGGCGTAGGGATAAAAAATCGAGCCCGCCTCCGTGAGCTTTACGACTTTCTGATTCCGGATAAAAAGCTGCGTCTTTAATTCTGTCTCCAGCTGTCGGATATGATGGGTCACCGAAGGCACCGAAAAATATAATTCCTGGGCTGCTCTGGTGAAGCTTAGCTTATCCGCCACCGCCACAAAACATTGAAGCTGCTGTGTATTCATCGTCTTTTCCTTCGTATTCTCCCGTCTTCCCGCGGCGGCCGTCCCGCCGCATTCTTCGGACCGTGTTAAATATCTTCTAACGCCGTTATTTTTTATTATACACCGCTTTCCGCTTTTTGTGCTAGTATGTTGTTTGTGAATTGTGTTTGTTAAATAACTTTTTATCTTACTTACAGGAGGAAGCAATGAAAGCGTATAAAGATTTTACTGTAATGGTAGTCGGCGCCGGAACGATGGGACTCAGCATGGCCCAGGTCATGGCGGCAAACGGAATCAAGACCTATATGACCAGCCGTCACCCGTCCACCTTGACGGAGGCTGCGGAAAAGATCCGGATTGCCATCGACGGGCTGATCCGGGAAGGGCTGGCCGACGAGCATTACCGGGAAAGAGTCGCCGCCAATCTCTTCCCGATCACCAATGATCGTTTTTCCGAAGTGGGAAAAGAGGTGGACGTGGTCTTCGAGACCGTGGTTGAAAACGCCGACGCCAAAAAGGCCATCTACCAGCAGCTGAACGACTGCTGCCGGGAGGACTGCATCCTGGCGTCCAACACCTCCGGGATGGATATCTTCACGGTGACGGCGGAGGTCCTGTCCCATCCGGAGCGCCTGATCATCGCCCACTGGTTCAATCCGCCCCATCTGATGAAGCTGATCGAAGTGGTCCGGGGCGAGAAAACCTCTGACGAGACGACGGAGACGATCCGGTCTCTCTTAGAATATGTGGGCAAAAAGCCGGCCGTGCTCAACAAGTTCATTCCGGGCTTTGTGGTAAACCGGATTGCCACCGTGATCAACCGGGAGCTTTACTACATGATCGAGCAGGGCTGGGTCAGCGGGGAAGACGCGGAAAACGCCATCCGCTATACGGACGGCCTCCGCTACGGTTTCGAGGGTCCGTTAGGGATCTGGGATTTCGTCGGCCTGGAGATTCCGATGACGGTGGCCAAAGGCGTCCTGCCCAGCCTCTGCAATTACACGGACCATATGCCTCTGGGCGATAAGCTCATCGCGGAGGGCAAGACCGGCGTCAAAGCCGGGGAAGGCGTCCTGCAGTACGGGTCGATGGACGAATATGTGGAGAAACGAAACAGAAGGATCATTCAGATGACAAAAGTAATGGAAAAATGGGATGAGGAGGACCGTTGAGAAACGCCATGGAACAGACAGCAAACAATACAGCTATTTTTGAACGCTTTGACAAAAAGAGAAACCGGATTTTACTATTCTGCCTGATCGGCGCCTTTGTGGTGGGCCTGGCCTACACCTGGTCCGTGCTGCAGATGCCCTTTATCCAACAGTTGGGCGGAGACTCCGTGACCTCCACCGTGGTGCTCTGCTACACGGTCACCGTTGTGACCTCCTGCATGGCGCCTTCCGTATTTGGATCGTTTACAAAAAAACTGGGGCCGAAAAGGACTGTCCTGCTTGGCACCCTTCTGTTCGGCCTTGGGTATATCATCTCCGGCCGCACCACCAATATGGCGCTTTTCTTCCTTTCCTTCGGCCTTGGCACCGGTATCGGCAGCGGTTTTATCTATCCGACGATCATGGGCTATATGGCCACCGTTTTCCCCGATAAGAGGGGTTCTGTCTCCGGAGCCATCGCGGGCGTATACGGCGGCGCCTCCATTATCTGGTCCCCGCTCTTAGCCGGTTGGATCGAGCAGAGCGGACTGACCTTTGCCCTTCTCATCGCCGGCGTCATCGCCCTGGTCTGCATCGGAGCCGTATCCCTGATGATCGAGCCGGTTCCGGAAGGATACGGGGAATACAAAGTAAAAGCGGCCGCGCCGTCCGGGACATCCAAAACGGTCCGTAAAACCACTCTTCCCGACCTGACGCGGGGACAGATGGTAAAGACCAGCATGTTCTATGTCGCCATCATCGCTTTTGCCTTTGGATGCACCTCCGGCATGATGGTCATCTCCCAGGTGTCCTCCATTATGCAGAAGAGCTTTGCCATGACGGCAACCGACGCAGCCTTCTATGTGTCCGTCACCTCCTTTATGAGCATGATGGGACGCTTTATCTGGGGCTGGGTGACCGACCACTTTAACAAATATGTCACGCTGAGCATTATCTGCGGACTGCCCATCCTCACCATGGGGCTGCTGGTGGTCTCCTCTTCCCTGCCGCTGACCGTGGCCTGCCTTGCCGTCACCGCCCTGTGCTACGGCGGATTCGGCAGCACAATCACGCCGATCACCGCCGACCTTTTCGGCTCCAAGCATGTGACCGAAAATTACGGGGTCATGTACCTTTCCTTCGGCTTTGCCGGCCTCATCGGCCCGCAGCTTGCCGTGAATTTCAGCAGCGGAGGAGATTATACCGCCGCCTACCTGGTCGCGGCCGTCATCTCCGTGATCGCTCTCATCATGGCCTTAATCGTCCGCCGGAAAGTAACCTCCAGCCTGGAGGTCAGCGCGTAAGCCCTGCCAGCCTCTCCGTCAGCTCCTGATAGATCGCTCGCGTCTGCGCGTCGTCCCGGCCGCCCAGCACCACCATCTCGCCTGCCACGGTCAGAATCACACAGGAATCGCAGTCGTTATAGGTATAGCGGGTGTAATCTCCGTAAATCGCATTTTCAAAGGCCCCCATGGCCACGCGCAGATTGCCCAGCCCGTTGGTCCGGCTGCCAGGAACGGCGTCCGACGGATCCTGCTCCTGATATTCGATGCTTTCGATATCCCGATAGGCAATGGTCAGATCGTCCCAGCCGGAGGCCTCCACCGTAAAGGAGGCCTCCCCGTAGACGATCTCCATATCCCCCGAAAAAAGCGCCCAGGCCATATAGCCGGCAAAACCCAGGGCAAGGATCACGCCGGCCGCCGCGCCCCAAGGATTTACCCGGCTTTTCTCTATTTTCCCCTCCCGCACCTGCTTTCTGTAATACCGGTACGAGTACAGCATGGGGACGAAGGCCGCGGCCAGAACGGCGGCGATAAACAAAAGGACGGCGGCGGCAGAATCCCAGAACATCCCGCAGGCCATGCATAAAAGCCCGCTTGCCACCCACACCTTCCCGCCAAACCGGTGGGTAGCGTTCCAGTTATCGTCATTTTCCAGCGCCCATTTCACACGGATTCCCATGGTATTATTCCGGCGCACCTTCGGCAGATAATTGCCAACGCCGACAAACAGGAGGCCAAAGCCGAAATACATAAAGAGCAGCAGCACGGCTGTACCGCCTCCCCCCGTCCGAACCGAAGCATGCACCCCTCCCATCAGCAGGGAAACCGTCGGGACGATCCAGAAAATCATCTCCAGAGCTTTTGGACTCTGCCCGGCGTTTCGCCTGTCGCGGAAAACGAGCAGAAGACAAAGCCAGTGCATGGCCAGCAGGACAAAGGAATCGAAATAGACCCTCCCCTCCTTCAGCCAGGTTATGAGCACAGGCAGCAGAATTACAAGGGAAGAGGCAATAAGCCTTCCCCTATTTTTCACAAACAGCTTCTCCATCGGTCTCTTCTCCTTTCAGATTGGCAATCCACA
>CALWGV010000051.1 GCA_944380185.1 uncultured Lachnospiraceae bacterium | reverse complement strand
TCACAGCCTACAAGGCCGGCACCTATACACCGGGGTATGAGCTGACGCTTAATCTCACCGATGCCGATCAGACAGGACTGGAGGAACTTAGCCGCCGCATACTGGCGGACTACGGGCAGGCCGCCCGGCGGACTTTCGTCGGGAAGACCTTCGCGGAAGTCTATGCGGAATTCTACCAAGAGAAATTCGCCTCCGGAAAAACGTTTTCAAAATCCACAAAAGACTTCTATCGGGCGGCGTATAAGCACTGTCAGTCGCTATACGATCTTTCTTTCAGTGCGCTCCGTACTCCCGATCTGCAGCAGATCGTAGACGGCTGCGGCCTCCGCCATGCCGGCCAGGAAATGGTTTTGAACTTGCTGAAGCAGATGTACAAGTATGCCATCAAAAATGAAATCGTTGACCGCGACTACTCCCAGCATGTATCCATCAAAACCCCAGACGATGACGAACACGGCGTGCCGTTTACCGACACCGACTTGGCCACTCTCTGGCAACATAGGGACGATCCGACCGTAGAAATGCTCCTGATCATGTGCTACTCCGGATTCCGGATCACAGCCTACAAAACGATGGAAGTCTCCCTGGAGGAGCGATATTTTCGTGGCGGCGTGAAGACCACCAGCGGGAAGAACCGCATTGTTCCGATCCACTCGGCCATCTACGATCTCGTCCGTGCACGGCTAGATCGTGATGGATGCCTTTTAAAAAGTACAACTACTTTTCGGAGAGAGATGAAGTCCACCCTTGCCGCTCTTGGTATAGTAGATCATACGCCGCATGACTGCCGCCACACTTTTTCATACCTCTGTGAGAAATTCGGGGTAAAAGAAAACGACCGCAAGAGAATGCTTGGACATGCTTTTCGGGACATCACGAACAAAACATACGGGCATCGTGACCTTGAAAGCTTGCGGGTGGAAATCGAAAAAATCCGCCCTCCGGAAGTCTAAACCGAGGGGCGGAAATTTGTTGCTAGTTTGTTGCTAATGATATCTTATAATGTACGATAACACACGGAAATGAGCGATAATCAAACATCCGTTTTTTCTAGGTTTTATGCGGGTTTGCGGGCATTTTTGGCTCAGAATCAAGTCTTTTCGGAAAAGCCTGTTTTTTAAGAATCCCTTAAGCTTTTGAGAATTGAATGTCCGATCCCCTGCCCATTTCCCGCTGATAACGCCAATGGCTCTTCACGGATTCGCACGGTCTTTTGTGTTGTCGGCAGCATAAAAATACCGCCAGCTGACAATGGCTGACGGAAAAATTCATATTTTTCATTGTCCTTCCGGCGGGCAGCACGCCGGCTTTTCTCCCAGTCTCCTCACTGCTCTTCTCGCAGGACCCGAAAGATATGCTGCAGTTGATTTTTATTGTCCAGGCCCAATTTTTTCAGCACCTGCGTTTTCTGATTCGCTATGGTTTTCTCTGAAGAATGAGATTTGTCTTTTTCGCCCATCATCACATCGAATACCGACCGTTCGGCCGGAGTCAGGCATGACAGCGCGGATTGGAGCAGAAGCCGCTCCTGCCCCGTGGTCCCCTCCGCCAAAGCATAAATATTTTCCACCAGCAGAGAAAGCTGATCTTTCATAATATAGCCGGAGGCAAAGGAGCGGGCAACGACATTTTCCATGATTTTTCTGGAATAGAGTGCAGTGAGAATCAGCACCTTTGCATCTGTTCCGACACGTATCTCTTTAGACGCCTGTATCCCTTCCTCGTAGGAGGTCCCCAGATGCAGGTCCATCAGCACAATATCCGGCTTTGTCTGGCCCGCCATTTTTACAGCGGTTTTGCCATCCGTACATATCCCTGTGACCTCCAGACTCTCATGCTGTTCCAGCTCTTTTTTCAGCAGCCAGGCATAATCTTTATCATTCTCCACTATCTGTATCTTGATCGTTTCCATATTTCTTTTTCTCCATCTGTCTTAGGGAGGATTTTCTTCCCGAGGGAATGCAGAGAGTGAACACCGTTCCCCGGTGAGAAAGCTGCGTACAGCTTTTTACCTGTATATATCCTCCATGTGCCCGAATTACATTCTGGCAGTAATACAACCCCAGTCCCATGTGATCCGCATCGGAATATCCGCTCTGATACAAATCGAAAATATGAACCAGCTGTTCTTCGGATATCCCCTTTCCCGTATCCTCCACCCGAATCAAAGCGATGTTTTTGCTGGGCGTCTGAAAGCTCATCGTAAGCTTTCCGTCCTCTCCCATGGCATCCAGAGAATTTTTAACAAGATTATTTAAAACTTCCTTCATGTGATCGTAATCGCAGCGCAGCACGGCATTTGGATCTGTCACCTGAATATGGATTCCTCCCCTCCAGCCGTGTACCGTTTCGGCAATTACCTCTTCCAACAGCCCCTGAACATTTACATCCGATAGATTCAGATCAATGGGCTGCGTACAGGAATTGCTTCGCCGGATAAATTCCCGGATATGGTCGATGCTGCGATCCATAATCTCCAGTTCATGCCCCGCTTCAGGAATCTTCATCCTCTTGAGGGAAGCCAGGCAGAGCTCCTGCTTTGCCAGCTCATTTTTCAGCATATGCACGACATAGCGCACATTTTCCGGCATGGGCGCCTGCTCTCCCGTCCAGTCAAAATGAACGCGGTTCAGCCGCATACCCCAGATTCCGTCCCGGAAAAGGTGCCTGACGTAGTACAGAAAAAGCCCCAGAATAATTGCGGCATTGCCCTGCCACAATTTGTAAAAGCTCTCCAGCCGCAGAAGATGTACCAGGAAAAGCGTCGCCAGCCAGTACCAGAGAGGCAGGAGAGCAATCAGAGAAACCAGCCTGCGCTGACGCAGACGGCTGTCTTTTCTTTCTCGGATCAGGGTGACAATAATTGGCGCCGTCGCCAAAACTCCATAAGATAAATTATAGATAGCCACGACGGTATAGGCGGAGGGATCACTCAGGGGAATTTCCCTCGTCTGACTCCAGGGATACAGCATGCCGAAACAGATTACCGGTATAAACAAGAGCATGCAGACAAGCCGAAAAAACGCCGGATGACGCTTGTCTGCACGGCAAAAATACAGACTGAATATTACGACACACGGCATGGCAAGATAATACAGCACTGCTGTCAGAATCGAATTGATCAGTTCATCCAAAGCATATTTCACATGAAAGAAGATGACCTGAATCCCCTCAAAAATCTCTCCATAATACAAATATTCCTTAAACACACCTATACTCAGCAAAAATCCGCAGATACATGCCCACTGATTCACCTTGTTTTCCGGACTGGAGAGATAGATTAAAAAATAGAGCGCCCAGATCAGAACAGTGAAAAGGAGCAGAATCTCTGCCGGCAACCCAGTTTGCGGCATATATATACCAGCCGGCTCTGCCGCCGGCTTTTCCCCTTTTCTTGTTTTCCCTGCTGTGCAGAGATTAAACCCGCCAAGCTTTCGCGAAAACTCTGCATAGCATATCATATTCAAGTATAGCGTGATGCTTTCCGGCATGTCAATTCATTCCCGGCAAAGGCCAGTCTTTTCCTATAAAATTTGGGATATTGGATACTGCCCAGCGGCAAGAAAGTGAAGTTTTGAAGATCAGATTTCTCAGATAAGCCTCTCATAGGCGACGCGGGGAGCGCCGTCACGAGTCAAATGAATAGTACCGCAGCAGGTGAAACCATTTTTGGTCAGCATCCGGCGCATGGAACGGTTGTCCTGATGCGTGTCCACACGCAGGCTGACCGCCCCCTTTTCCCGGCACATGGCCACGGCCTCCTCCACCAGCCGGCCGGCCAGACCGCGTCCCTTGACATCTCCGGCTACCGCCACCCTGTGGATCACACCGTAGGGGCCGTCGTTAATCCACTTTCCTTCGATGTGAAGGTAATCCGGCTCGCCGTCAAAACTTATAAAGGCTGTAGCGATCACCCGGCCCTCATCCTCCAGCACATAGCTGGCGCCCTCTGCCACATCCAAATCCAGACACGCTTCATCCGGGTATCCATCCTGCCACTGATCGATTCCCTGTTCACGAAAATAAGCCTGGGCCTCTCGCCACAGGCTTATGACCTGCTCCTTGTCCTTCTCTTCCGTTCTTCTGAAAATCATTTTTCTTCTCCCCGACGTCTTTATTAGATTTCAAGCCTTTCGGCACTGTTCTTTCTAGTTTGCCAGATAGTTGCGCATGCTCCTGAGAGCATTTTTTTCCAGGCGGCTGACCTGAGCCTGGCTGATGCCAATCTCATCCGCCACTTCCATCTGCGTCTTCCCGTCAAAAAAACGCATATGGATGATGTTTTGCTCTCGGTCGGGCAGACGGTGCATCGCTTCCTTCAGAGCAATCTCCTCCACCCAGGTTTCTTCTTTGTTTTTCTTATCGCTGATCTGATCCATAACGTAGAGAGCATCGCCCCCTTCCGTATAGACCGGCTCATAGAGACTCACCGGACTCTGGATAGCATCCATGGCCACGACAACTTCCTCTCTGGTGATACCCACCTCCTCGGCAATCTCCGTGATCGTGGGCTCCTTGCAGTTTTTCTTCATCAGACTTTCCCTGGCATAGATCGCTTTGTATGCCGTGTCGCGCAGCGAGCGGCTCACTCGTATACTGCCGGTGGAATCCCGCAGATAGCGCTTGACTTCCCCGACTATCATCGGCACCGCATAGGTGGAAAATTTTACATCGTAGGTGTCCGGCTGAAAATTGTCGATGGCCTTCATCAGACCGATGCAGCCGATCTGAAACAGATCGTCCAGATTTTCATTGCTGCCGGAAAAGCGCTGAATCACGCTGAGCACCAGCCGCAGATTTCCCTTGATATACAGTTCCCTGGCCTCGCTGTCCCCCTGCTGGATGCGGCGGAACAGCTCCGTTTTTTCCGCCTCGCCCAGCACCGGAAGGGACGCCGTATTTACCCCGCAGATTTCTACCTTGTATACCGCCATACCAAGCACCTCCGCACATCATCTTGTATCTGAAATCATGCACGGATTTGGGACGGTTTATACCTGAAAAAAGCAGGGGATTTTTCCCTGACCAAAATACCGGAAAGGACCTTGACAAACCCTTTTTGCCCGATAAAATCGACAGTCAATATGACTTACAGGTCGATTATAGGCAGGTTTCCCGGGCTTGTCAAGAATGGGGCAAGGACAAAAGAAGATAAAAGCAAGAGAAATCCGCACCGTCCTTTCAGACAAACTTTATGATCTCACGGCGCAGTCTTTTCATGATCTTTTTTTCCAGCCGGGAAATGTAGGACTGGGAAATTCCCATCAGATCCGCCACCTCCTTCTGGGTCATCTCCTCTCCGTCTTCCCGGTTGAGGCCAAAACGCAGCTCCACGATCCGCTTCTCCCTGTCATCCAGCCGGTCCACAGCCAGCTTCAGCAGCTCTTTTTCCGCCTCGTCTTCGATGTCGCGCCCGATCACATCTCCTTCCGTCCCCAGAATATCGGACAAGAGCAGCTCATTGCCGTCCCAGTCTACATTCAGAGGCTCGTCGATAGACACCTCCACTCTGGTCTTACTGGAACGGCGCAGATACATCAAAATTTCATTTTCGATGCAGCGCGAGGCATAGGTGGCCAATTTGATGTTTTTCACCGGGTTGAAAGTGTTGATGGCCTTGATCAGGCCGATGGTGCCGATGGAGATCAGATCCTCGACGCCCACCCCCGTATTGTCAAATTTTTTTGCTATGTATACCACCAGCCGGAGATTCCGTTCGATCAAAACTGCTCTGGCCTCGCTGTTTCCTTCCTCCAGAAGGCCAATATAATAAGCCTCCTCCTCCGGTTCCAGCGGAGAAGGCAGGATGTCGCTGCCGCCGATATAATGCACCTCATTCTGCCCGGTAAACATCAGATTTCTCATTGTGGGCAGAATCTTAAACTTGAATTGTCCGGGTACGGAAACTTTAATAACCATTCAGGCTCCTCCTCTTTGTATCTGTCTGTGAATGCAAAAGCATCTGGTAATTTTGATCGGACGACAGCACAGTCCGGCTGAAGCCGATCAGCGGATGGTCAAACCTTTCGCCCGATGCTATCGCCATCTGATCCACGGCCATCACAGGGATAAAGCCGTGGGGATTGCCCATACTGCGGCAGGGAATCAGCCTGACCCCGACGGGAAGGTTTTCTTCTCTTCCGTCAGCCGTCTCCTCGATGGCCGTCCACCGCTCACGCCCCAAAAGCTCCTTGCAGACGTCAAGCTCCAGAATATGTACGGCCCTGCCGGTAAAAGGATCCCACAGCTGATTGCCGCTGTCCCACAGAGCTGTCACCGTCAGCCGTCTCCCTTCGCAGTATAGGGTGACTTCCTGCATAAGCTCCCTGCTCCTGCTGGCTGCCCGGTAACGCATACCGCAGGCGACAGCAATGAAACCAGCCCCCATGGCGCCGGCCAAAAGCCATACCGATATGGCCCCCTCTTCCCGCCGGCCCAGCCAGAGGCGCAAGAAACGGCCGAAGGCTGTACCGTCATAGATGATGTGAATCAGGCCTCCCATCAGAACTGCGGCAAACCCCAGGCAGAGCAGCGCACGCAAAAGCTCCCGAAAGGTGTCCGCCGGATAGGCCACCCGCGCCATCAGAAGGCCGGCACAGACAACTCCCGCCAGACGGCCGATAAAGCCATACAGGCCGGACGCTGCCCACAGGCAGGCCCACAGGGCGCCCAGCGCTGCCGCAAGACTTATCCGCCCCAGGCGTATCCTCCTTTTCAGAAGCCGGCCGGTCAGGATCAAAAGCACCGCGTCCATCATCCAGTTGACCAGAAAAAGCACATCCACATAGATCACGGTTCCCATGGTCCATCCCTCGTCGTCTCATCTCATTACCAGAATGTGGAACCATTATAAAAAAAGGCCGGCGCGGATGCTGTCGAAAACAGGGGGATTTTTCCCTGTTTCCACCGCAAAATCCGCGCCGGGCGCTCCTGCAATTAAAATTTCTGTTAATATTGTATATATGGGATTTTTACCTATATATGTGCTGTGTATCTCTCACTTGCATCCCTCATAAGAGACTTCCGTTACCCTGAGAAGCGGCGAAGCATCGCTGGGCCGCCCCTGCTTTGACAGCGGTGAGACTCTACGGAAGGATTTTGAAGTGGTTCTTTTGGAAGTCAATAATCTGTTCCTGTTTCATCCGGCCAAGTTCTTTCGACAGCGCCGTCCGTTCAAGATTCAAGTAGTCAGCCATCTGCTGTCGGTCAAAAGGAATGTCAAAGGTTCTGCTGTGTTTTTTTAGGGAAACAGAGTTCAGATAGGCCATAATCCTCCCCCTTGCCGTCTTTGGGGAGATATGAAAAGAACGCCTGGACAACATAAGATTTTTATGTGCGGAGATCATCAGAAGGTTTCGGACTAATTTACTTGACCAAGGCTCCGGTTCAAATCCGCCTTCCAATAAACTGCCTATCCGCAGAAACAAAATGGCGCTCTGCTCATTGGCTACCGCGTCAACCATCAAGGTTTCTTTTTTTAAAATGGCATAGGTTTCGGCAAAAAAGTCATTGGAAGCTATCATATTCAGGATGGTGCGGTTGCCCCACATATCATTGTTCTCGATGGTGACGCTCCCGTAGATCACGATACATACACAATCTGTTTGACCTCCGGCATGGAGAATCGTCTCCCCTTTTTCAAAGGTTTGATCCCTGGCGTTCAGGGCATTCAGCGCAGTATCGATTTCCTCCGGATTCATTCCCATAAAGAGTCGGTTGTTTTGAAGTATACTGTGATGCAAAAGATAGCCTCCTTTTCAAAAATGTGGTTATAACCACATACTTTTTCTGCAAATGATACTATAATCCGCTTAGAAAATCAAGGAGGCAGATGAACATGGCGAAAGAACTTCGAAAAATCATTCGGATCGATGAAGAAAAATGTAACGGCTGCGGGCTTTGCGCAACAGCCTGCCACGAAGGAGCAATAGACATCATTGAGGGAAAGGCAAAGCTTGTAAGGGAACACTTCTGCGACGGCCTGGGAGATTGTCTTCCCAGTTGTCCGACAGGAGCCATTTCTTTCGAAGAACGAGAAGCCGACGCATATGATGAAGCGGCTGTAAAAGAGAGCCAGAGAAAGAAAGGAGAAACGACAATGAATCATACAGACCATTCCCATCATAGCGGAGGCTGCCCAGGCTCAAGGGTAAGAATGATGAAGGCAGCTGCCCAGGAGGAGCTTCCGGCAGCTTCTGCAAAACCTGTTTCCCGGCTTGCCCAGTGGCCGGTTCAGATCAAGCTCGTGCCGGTGAACGCACCGTTTTTTGACGGAGCGAAGCTTCTGATTGCAGCCGATTGTACTGCCTATGCCTACGGCAGCTTCCATGAGGAATTCATGAAGGGAAAAGTAACACTGATCGGCTGTCCCAAGCTGGATGCTGTGGATTATACGGAAAAACTGACGGAAATCATCCGAAACAACAGCATTCAGTCGGTGACGATTCTGCGCATGGAAGTTCCCTGTTGCGGAGGCATTCAAAATGCAGCGCAAAAGGCATTGCAGGCAAGCGGCAAATTTATTCCCTGGCAGGTAGTTACCATATCCACAGACGGTAAAATCATCGATTGACGAGGCGAAGAGAAATGAGCTATGAAAACGGGAAGGACAAAACAAGTTCATAAAACAGGCCGAGCAGAAGAATGTTCCTCGTGATGAAATCTGCACCGGATTAAGAGAAAAGTTCGGCAAACTATACAACATGAAAGGCCCTCCGCAGGAGAGAACCTCAGGTTTCTCACGGAAGGCCTTCTTATCATGGAGTTACTATAATGCAGCTGCCCTACCTCATCAGCTGATCAGCTGTCTAAAAGAGGTGAAGGTCAAAAACAGACATACTACATAGCAGAGCGTCATGCAGATCCGCAGAGCTGTCGGCGGCCGCAGTCCGCCGGTAGTATCCTTTCTCCAAAGCATCAGGACGATGAACAGACCCGACACAGGCGTAGCGATACAGGTGGCCAGATTGGCAATGAAGATCAGCTGCACCGGGGAACCGCCGTATACAAAGCAGATCACCGCAGATACGGCCAGCACCAGAAACGCCCCGATCTTGATGCTCTTATCCTCCAGGGAGGTAGGTCTGTCAAAGCCTGCGTTGAGCAGCACTACGCCTCTTTGTGTGTTGCCTAGCAATGAAGAGAAGCCTGCGCCCAACAGGGCAATTCCCATAATCGGACGGGCAATATTGCCCATCACGGGCACCAGCATTTCTGCCAGCTCAGCAGAATCGCTGACCACGATCCCCTGGGGATGCAGAACGATGGCTGCCACCAGCATAACAGCCGCGCTGATCAGGATGACGCCCACTACATGGGCGATGGAGTCGGCCATCATGGTTCCGTTAAACAGGTCTTCTTTCTTCCACTTCTTTTCCGTGCCCAGATAGGTACCATAGATACCGGTGGTCAGGGCAGCGTGCGTGCTTAAGAATCCCAGGGCCGTCGTCATGCTGCCCTCAGGGAAGCTCCAGGTGACCAGGCCGCGGCCCAGCTCGCCCCAATCGGGACCGCCGGTGCCAACCAGCACGATATAGAATGCCACGATCATGCCGATGACGCACAGGCCAACGCCTTTTTCTACCTTGCTGTACACGTTCTTCGCCAGATAGCAATAGACCAGAACCGCAATCATAATGGTTGCACCTAGTTTCCAATTAATTCCAAATATCAGCGTCATACCGGTTCCGGTTCCGGAAATATTGCCGATAGTAAAGAAACAGCAGGTCAAAAACAGAGCGAAACCGGTGAACATCGCGGCGCCCTTGCCGTAATAATGGCGAATCGCATGGATGGTCGGCATACCGGTCAGCATGGAAAGACGATATGTCACCAGTACGTAGGTAGTCCCCATAAAAGCGATCAGCAGATACAGCCATACCAGACTGTAACCATATCTGGCACCGATCATCGAAGCCGTAGTGACGGCTCCGGGTCCGATGACGATGCCGGTAAGAATAATACCGGGACCCACGCGTTTAATCAGTTCCAGGAAAGGCAGACGCTTTACCTTTGTCTCATCAAATACCTCTGTACCCTCTGTACGGTTATCCGTATTCTCCATAAACTATCCCCCAAATATGTTTTCCTCTCTCACTCAATCCATATACTGGCTCATGTCTACCTTGGGCAGCTGGCTTCTCTCCAGGCCCAGGGCCACCCAATCCTTTTCCTCCTGATTCAGCGGCAGAACCGGTCTTCTCATCAGGCCGGAGGTGAATACGCCGCGCTGCACCAGAGCCTCTTTCAGGCGGGCATGGGCTTCGCCGGAAGGCTGGCCGCCGCCGTAGATTGCCTGGGAGATGTGATAGATGCGATTGGACCAGTCCTGAGCCTCCTTCAGGGTATGCTTATCAGGATTGCGGAATACATCCCACGCGGGGCAGATCAGCTCAGGCACACAGCCGGCAAAACCGATCAGAGCGCCGTCCATGCCCGGGAACCAGCTCACGCACAGGGTCTCGTCATGGCAGGTGATCAGGGAGATGTCCGGGCACTCCTGACGGAGCAGGCGCACATCGTGCTCATAGATAGAGGTAACGCGGGTACCCATCTTGATGCACTTCACATGATCAATCTCCTTGCACATCTTGATCAGGGTCTCCACCGGATAGAATGCCTTGCTGGTGGCAGGATACAGATGAATAATAATATCGATATCGGCTCCCTCGGCCACGTCCTTCACATATTCAAAGGGTGCATCGGGATGCATGCCAAAGCGCAGCCACATATGAGGAGGCATCAGCAGAATGCCGTCTGCACCGGCTTCCTTGGCTTCTTTTGCCATCTCGATGCTCTCGATGGTATTTTCGCAGTTCAGACCGGAAATGATCGTCATCTTATCGCCGCACTCCTCAGCACAGATCTCGATGACGCGCTTTCTCTCGGCACGGCTCAGTCCGGTGATCTCACCGGTATGACCGTTGCAGACCAGACCCTCGATCCCCTGACCATAGAAGGACTTAATCCAGCGCAGATATGCGCGGAATTCTTTCTCGTTGATGGAGTAGTCATCGTTAAGCGGTACGGAAACAGCGGGGAATATAGTCTTGAAATTTTTAACCTTTGCCATAATAATATCCTCTCCTTAATAATTACAAAATTTTGCGTTGCTGTGTTTCTGCATGCTGTGTTTGAAAGCTGTCTCTTGCTGTCAGGTTCCACACCGGCCGTATGTGAAATCTTATTATACAAACGTTTGTATCTGATGGCATTATTATGGCATATTGCATTTTAACGGTCAATACTTTTGCCCACGCCTGCAATTTATTGCATATCAGTTGCAAAAAATTGCATAAATGCGGATTAATTTGTGCATCATGCACAATCAATATGGAGAAAATACGAATTGTAACTTTTTGGTTCTTTTCTATTGCCTTTTAGAATGAAACGGGGTATACTGAAAATACTTGATATATAGCTAATACAATCGTTTGCATAGGCAATCTTCGGAGGGGGGAAGTGAAATGGCTACTTTAAAAGACGTGGCAAAACTGGCAAATGTAGACGTGAGCACTGTGTCTCGCGCCCTCAACAACACCTCTTACGTACACCCCGAAACCAAGGCACGCATATACGCTGCAGTCAAAGAGCTGAGCTATCAGCCCAATGTGCTGGCAAGGGGTCTGCGCCAAGGCAAATGTCACACCATCGGTGTTGTCATTCCCAATCTGCACATGACCATTTTTGCCGAAGTCATCCAGGGTATAGAAAAAGAAGCGTCAAGACGAGGGTACGCTATTTTTTTGTGCAATACAGACGACGATGCCCGCCATGAAAAAGAATCTTTGAACCGCCTGCGAAATGGCTTCGTCGATGGGATTATTGTGGCCGGAACCGGCAAGAACGGCCGCGTTTTGCGAGACATCCAGAGCAGCGGCATGGCTTTAGTGCAGGTGGTGCGCAAACAGGAAAACGGCATCAGCAGCGTTGTGGGCGACTATGAATCCTGCGGATATGAGGCGGTAAAATACCTTGTATCCAAAGGATGCCGCCGAATCGGCCTCATCAATGGCAATCCGCTTCTGGCTCCCTATAAAGAGCGCTACATCGGCTATAAACGCGCCTTGCGCGAGTTTGGCCTGGCCGAGATCAGCGCCGAAGACACCAAACAGGTCAACACGTTTGAGTATGGCTACGACTGTGCGTCTGAGCTGATCGATCAAAATCCCGACCTGGATGCCATCATGGCAGCTGTGGATATACAGGGCATGGGGGCCATGCGGGCGCTGAAGGACCGGGGAATCCGCTTTCCCGATGATATCCGCCTCATCAGTCTCACCGGCCATTCCATCGGCGCCCTTCTAGAGACCACCATGACCTCGCTGGAAATGCCCGCCCGCGAGATGGGCATCAAAGCTGCCAGCATGCTCATCGAGGATATCGAAGCCCCTTCGGATAAGAAGCCCAGCCTCCAGCATCTCGCTTTCAAGGGCTCCATGACGGAGAGGGAGAGCGGCTGACGCCCTCTCCCTCTCCGATCATCTTCTGATCTTCTTTTTATTTCTATCTATTTCTATCCTTATTTTACCGTTCCATCAGCCAAAAGCTGGCGCTGTAGGGAGGCAGCTCGCTTCCGCCGCCAAAATCATGCGGCTCACCGGTCAAAAGGTCTGTCGCCCTGCCGCAGCCGGCGTCAAAATGGGCCATGAAAGGCTGATCGTCCATGTTGATCGCCACCATCACCCTCTCCTCCTCAGTCTTTCTCTCGAAAATACACTGAAGATTAGTCAGCAGCACAGAGCGGAAATCTCCATAGTTAAGCGCCCGGCTCCCCTTCTTGGCTGCGGCAAGACGGCTGATCCAATCCGTCAGCTCATTTTCGACAGGATGAGGCAGATTAGGCCGCAGCGCCTGATCTCCATCGCTCTTTTTCCCCTCCTCACCCCACTCGCTGCCATAGTATACGCAAGGGATTCCCGGCATGCCGAAGCACAGCGCATAGAGCAGAGGCAGATGGGCCCGGTTGGTCAGGATACTGGCCGCCCGCGTCACATCATGGTTGTCCACAAAGGACAGCAGATGTCTCCCCTTGTACAATGTCCATTCCTCCGGACCAAACTGGCGGTTGAGGGAATGGATGATCTCAAACATGTTGCGGCTGTTAAAGCTGGACCAGAGGCCCTTATAGCACTCGTAATTGGTCACGGAATGGAGCATGGAATCACCCAGCAGACGGTTGTAATCGCCATGCAGCACTTCGCCCACCAAGAAAAAATCAGGCTTCAGGCTGTCGCAGAAAGTTCTCAGATGACGGACAAAATCCAGGTCAAGGCAATAAGCCACGTCCAGTCTGAGGCCGTCGATGTCCCACCACTGCACCCACAGGCGAATGCTGTCAAAAAGATATTCCTCCACCGCCGGATTTTTCAGATTCAGCTTGACCAGATCGTAATTTCCCTCCCAGCCCTCATACCAGAATCCGTCATGGTACGGCGAGTCTCCGCTGAAATTGAGATGAAACCAATCGCAAAACGGAGAGTTCTCCCGATTCTTTAAAACATCCTGAAAGCCGAAAAAACCCCGGCCCACATGGTTGAACACACCGTCCAGGACCACCCGTATTCCCGCCTGATGCAGCTTATTGCACACCGCGGCAAAATCATCGTTGGTCCCCAGACGCACATCCAGGCGGCGGTAATCCCGGGTATTGTATCCATGGGTGTCCGACTGAAGCAGAGGACAGAAATAAACGGCGTTCGCCCCCAGTTTCTGTATATGAGGGATCCAGTCCTCCACTTTTAGAATTCTTGACGCCGTCACCCCGTCGTTTTCAAACGGCGCTCCGCACAATCCCAGCGGATAAATCTGATAAAACACGCTTTCATATGCCCACATTTCCTACTCCTCCCTGCTGTTTTATTGCCACAGCTTTCACTTTCATCCTGCTGCCATCCGCCTCAGTTTATCGTCTTCGGCTTGGCAAGCTCCGTGTTAAAATTAAACTCATATTTCTCATAGGCGTTGATAATTGTCGTGTCGCAATACCGGCTGACTCGCCTGGCCATCGGGTCATAAGAAAGATGAACATGGCCATGAACAAAAAAGGCCGGTCTGTACTTTTCCATGAGCGTCCGGAAAATCTGAAAGCCGGTATGGGTCAGACCCTCTCCGTCCCCCAGGTGAAGGGCAGGGGCATGGGTGACCAGAATGTCAAAGCCTTTATGGCGCGTCAGCTGAAACCAAAGGCGCATAACCCGCTGCTTCATTTGATTCTCCGTGTATTGACATGGTCCGGCCTTATAGCGCATGGAGCCCCCCAGCCCCAAAAAACGGACGCCGCGATATACGTAAACCTGATCCTCGATACAGATGCAGCCCTCCGGAGGCGTGTTGGCGTAGCAGTCATCGTGATTTCCATGGACATAGAGAACCGGTCCCCGAAAAAGCGTAGCCAGGAAAGAGAGATAGCGGGGATTTAAGTCCCCGCAGGAGATAATCACATCAATCCCCTTTAGCCTCTCCGGATCAAAATAATCCCACAAAGCCGGAGACTCTTTATCTGCCAGGGCAAGGATCCTCATAGGTCCCCTCCTTTCTCCGGAAAGATCTCCTGCGCCGCAGACATCTGAGCCGCCTCCTCATTAAGCTCCTCCGGGCCGGGCAGATGTCCTTCCACGTTGGATGCCAGCCAATTCATCCGCACAATCTGCGGCGGCGACAGCGGTGCGCCCCCCGGCGTGCGCAGCTTTCCCTGCTGATCCCGGATATCGCCGGAAAAAATTTGGAAGCTGCCGTTTACAATCTGGTTTTTCACCATTTCCATGAGCTGAACGGAACGAGCAGGAACAGACTGGGAAACGATCACATCAATAAGGCCGGAGGAAATCCCCCACCAGTAATTGATGGAATCCCCGGATATGCCCGGCGCTGTCCGGTTCCAGTTGCCATTCATCACAGTCTGCAGTATTCTCTGGTAAAACTTTCCCCAATGCCAGATGGAGGAAGCCAGATTCACCCCGCTCTCTCCCGCAGGCCGATATAGACCATAGGGACGCGGCGAGTGGGAGGGCGCCAGCATATCCGCTCCTGAGATCAGATCTACCCCAGCCTCCATGAGACGCTTCTGCGGATTTCCCGCTTTTTCACAGGACCAGGCTAAGAAAACCTTGGCCTCCGGACAAACCATCTGTACCCCCAGAGCAAAAGCATTGATGGAAGCCGTCGAGCCCAGGAAAGGAAAATCGGCAATGTAGCCGATTCTTCCCTTGTCCGAGAGGATGCCCGCCAGCATCCCTACCAGAAATTTTGCCTCATAGAGGCGCCCGTAGTAGGTGCGCAGATGACCACTGTATGTATTCAGCGAGCAGTTGAGAATCTTGACGCTGGGATAGCGGATGCAGGCGCGAATGCTGGCATTCAGGAAGCGGGCAGAGGTAGTAAAAATCACCTGGCAGCCGTCGGATACAGCCTGCTCGATAGCCGCCAGACTGTCCTCGCTGCTGCTCATCCCGTCGTAGACCCGGGTCGTCACCTGTTCCGGCATAATATCCTCCAGATACAGTCGTCCCAAATCATGCGCATAGGTCCAGCCGGAAGTGTAGATCGTCCCATAGTGGACAAAGCCTACCGTCACCTTGGGGCGTACAGAGGGAATCAGCCTCCCCAGGAAGGCATCGCTATCGGACGCTTGGCCCATCCATTTTTTGAGCAGTGTTCCCTCCTCTTCTTCCGGCTGCGTAACCAGGCGTACTTCTCCGTCCGAAGCCAGATTTTCCAGGTCGGGCCAGAGCAGAGCAACTTCTTCGCGCAGCTCCCGGACCGATTTTTCCAGCATTCCGTCCCAGCCGTACACGCCCAGATAGAGGAGGAAACCGTCTCCCGGCGTAATAGACAGCTTCTTCCCGCCCTTCTCCTGATATGCCTTTGTAAAACGCAGGAAGGCTGCGGAGAAGGCCCTTCGTTCGTCCTCAGTCCAGGGCTCTGACGGCTCTTTGCCCAGCAGATGGCAGAGACGGCCAAAGCTTCCCTCCCGGGAAAAATAGATGGTATTAATGCGGGAAACCTCATAGAAATCCATGTATTCATAATAGATTTTGAGCTCCGGGCTGTCGCCGGGCGCCGGAATAATCCGGGTGACGTAACCGGGAAGGCTGACTGCCCCGCTGAATTTCATCACGCTGACCCGCTTATTTCCCTCGATAATATAGTAATAATTCATAAATTCGCAGGCTACCACCGGTTCTCGGATTCCTTCTCCTATCTGAGCCCGGTACAAAAGCGACCATTTCTCTGCGAATTCCGAATCCTCCGGCAAAAGAGGCATGAAATTATCAGCAAAGGCTCTGGTTCGGCCTGCGGATTTGGTTCCCACGACCCGGGAGAGGGGAATCTCCACAAGCCCCAGATCCGTTTCCCCTTTAACCTCCCAGAGCGGAAGGATCTCATCCAGGACCTGCAGATAGGGGTTGCGTCTGGCCTCCATATCCTGGCGATAAGCCTTCTGGGCCAGCTTTCTGGCTTTGGAATATTCTACAATTGCCATAAAATGCTCCTTTCACACCGGCGCAGATATAATTCGTGCTTCTCCTATTATACCATTTCGCTCTTTTGCCTTCAATTATTTCATCTCTCCGCCAGACTTCGCCGGCTTATTTTTGTCTATCTCTGATTCTGCTCCTCGATTTTTGCTGCCAGCTCCTCCAGGTACATCCAGCGCTCCATCTTTTGCTCCAGACTGGCCTCCGCCTCTTTCTTTTCCTCCATCAGATTATTTAAGCGGACAAAGTCCGTGGCAGCCTTTTCGATATCTCTTTCCAGACCGGCGATTTGCTCCTCCAGAGCGGCTATATCCCCTTCGATGGTTTCATATTCCTTCTGCTCCCTGTAGGAGAACCGAAGCTTCTGCGGGCCGCGGCTGCGCCCGCCCTTTCCATCGCCTGTCCTTGCGCCGCCGCTCTTCTCCCCGTCGCCGGCAGCAGCCGTCCGCCTGAGCCCGCCTGCTTCCTCCTGGGCCTGCCGCTCCTCCTCCCGGCGCAGGGCATAGTCAGTGTAGCCGCCCTCATACTGCCGGAGAGTCCCATCCTCCTCAAAGGCAAAGATGCGCTTCATGGTCCTGTCCAGAAAATACCGGTCATGGGATACGGCGATGACGATCCCCTCGTAGGCGTCCAGATAATCCTCCAAAATTGCCAGAGTAACCGTATCCAGGTCATTGGTGGGCTCGTCGAAAACCAGAACGTTGGGCGCCTCCATCAGCACCCGCAGCAGATTCAGCCTGCGCCGCTCGCCGCCGGACAGTTTCCCGATAAGACCGTACTGCTTCTCAGGCGTAAAGAGAAAGCGCTCCAGCATGGCGGACGCAGACACCAGACCGTCGGCTGTGCGCACATACTCGGCGGTATCCCGGATGTAATCGATTACCCGCTTGTCCGGGTCCATATAGTCGAGACGCCCGGCCGCCCCATCTGCCGGAGAGTCGGATATCTCCTGCGCGTAATATCCCAGCCGGACGGTCTGCCCGGTCACCACCTCTCCCTCGTCCGGCTTGATCACGCCGGTGAGAATTTTCATCAGCGTGGTTTTCCCGCAGCCATTGGGCCCAATGATTCCCACCCGGTCGTTTTTCAGAAAGATATAGGAGAAATCCCGGATCAGCGTCCGTTCCCCGTAGCGCTTTGTAATATGGTGCAGCTCCACCGTAGTCCGCCCCAGACGGGTGGAGATGGAGCTCAGCTCCACCTGCGCGTCTGTCTCCGGCCCTTTGCGGTCCCGAAGCTCCTCGTATCTCCTGATATGCGCCTTCTGCTTGGTGGAACGGGCCCTGGCTCCTCTCTGCATCCAGGCCAGCTCCACCCGCAGAATCGACTGTCTCTTGCGTTCGCTGGCCTGCTCCATCTCCTCCCGTTCCGCCTTTTTTTCAAGGAAACCGGAATAATTGGTCTGATAGCTGTAAATATGGCCTTTGTCAATCTCCACAATTCGGTTGCATACGCTGTCCAGGAAATACCGGTCGTGGGTCACCATAATCAGCGCCCCCTTGCGTTTTTTCAGGTAATCCTCCAGCCAGTCGGCCATCTCATTGTCCAGATGGTTGGTGGGCTCATCCAAAAGCAGAATATCGGCGGGCGATAAAAGAACGCTGATCAGCGCCAGACGCTTTCTCTGACCGCCGGAAAGCTCCCCGGCCGGCTGCTCCCACCGCCCGATTCCCAGACGGTTCAGCATGGCCTTGGCATCGCTCTCGATGGTCCAGCGGTTCTCCTCCGTCACATTCCCCTCCAGCACGCAGTTCAGGACCGTTTTGGCTCCGTCAAAAACGGGCCGCTGGGGCAGATAACGAAGCACCACATGGTTCGCCATGGTCACCGTCCCCTCGTCCGGCTCCTCCTCTCCCGCCAGAATTTTCAGCAGAGTGGATTTGCCTGTTCCGTTGATTCCCACAATACCGACCTTTTCTCCTTCCTGAACCGAAAAGGAGGAGCTGTCAAAAAGCCTGCGATCTCCGTAGGCTTTGATAAGATTTTCCACGTTAATCAGATTCATTGCGAATAATTTCTCCTTCAAGTACTGTTTCTAATTATACCTGCAAGCCGCCAAAATACAAGAAAATTTTCAGAAAGAAAGAGAGACATCCCCAAGGGCCGGTTCTGATTCGCCCCTTGAGAATGTACACGCAGTCCAGCGCCTCCGTTCTCTCTCCGGCAAGCAGCTCCGCCCGCAGCCTCACTCGGCGCGGTTCCTTTGCCGGCTCGCCTGTCGATTTCTCATCCTTCCCAGCGCGGCGTCACCTTCAGGCCGCTGCCGCCATGACGGCCCAGAGCGAAGTGCTCCTTTGACACCCGCAGCAGACGGACATCCCGATATATTCCTCCATAGAAGGTAAAATCTGCCTTCTGCGGATATACCGTGCGCACCGCACTGTTATCCGCGGAGACAGCGACAATATTTTCCTCCTCCAGCCATGGCGTCAGATTCACCCGGAAGATGGAATAACCGCCGTCGTGGGTTCCGGCCAGATGACCGTTGACATAGACGGCAGCCATCATAGCCACGCCGCCGAATTCCAGCCACAGCTCCTCACCTTTACCCAGTTTCATCTCCGGCAGCCGTCTGGCGTACCAGCATCTGCCTCTATAATAATCGTTGCCGCCGTCCTGGCCGTCCACTGCATTCCAGGTATGGGGCAAATCCACCGCCGTGCCGGTGTTTTCCGCCGCCATTTGGGCCGCGGCCGCCGCTCCAATATCTGCCTTTGCAAATTTCCAGCCATGGTTGATGCCTTCACATTTTCTCATTTTCCAGTCCCCTCTGCTGTTATTCTTGGGAGGCAAAGCCAAAATATTTTTGCCCCGTCATGCTGTTGTTTTTATTATAGGGGAAATACCTCTGGAATTTTATCACGATTTTTTTTTCATTTAGCACGGTTTTTCTTTTTTCGCCCGGTTTTTATTGCAACAAAGGGGCTGTGAAAAAATGATTTCTCTTTTTCTACAGCCCCAAAAATATATCCTTATTCACGAAAATCCGCGTTCCAGTCAAAAATAATTCCCGTCTGAGAATCGATCTCAAACTCATATTTCATACTGCCAAAGTAAAGCTCACCCTCATAACATTCTCGGCCGTCTCTGTTCTCCTCCCACAGCTGAATTTTCTCAGCAGAGGAACCCGGCACCTTACTCTGAACCACAGCTCTGGCTCCGTCCATATCCACTGGATTTCCTCCCAGTGCATCCAGCCATTGTTCATCCACCCCGTAGTCTGCTCCCACAATAGCTCCGCCGATCACAGCAATTTCAAAATCATAGTCTCCATAGTCCGTCTCAAATTCCACCTGATAAATGGAAATATCATTTTCCCGGTCGGACTCCACCTTGATATTGTAAGCATCCGTCTCCGGTACGCCTGCATTTTGAAGAGCCAGTTCCAGGGCGCTGTCCTCATTCATCTGCCCGGAATACCCGTCTTCTGCAGCAATCGTCTCCGTACTGCCGACGGTGCCGGCAGTTCCCGTCGGACCGGCGGCTGCCGTTTCCTCTCCCGTGCCAGCAAAGCTTCCCGCCGTACACCCGGCAGCCAGCACAGCGCCCCATAAAACAGCTGTCGCCCATAAACTCTTTCTCAGCTTTTCTCTGTCCTTTTTGTCCGATACGCTCATTATTCAGTCTCTCTCCTGCCTCATTTCGCCGCTCCTGTGCCGCGCAGAATCTTTTCCATGGACTTTCCTTTGGCCAGCTCGTCAATCAGCTTGTCCAGATATCGTATTTTCTGCATCAGCGGATCCTCAATATCCTCCACCCGCACGCCGCAGACGACGCCGCGGATCTGACTGCTGTTCGGGTTCATCTGCGGAGCCTGGTCAAAAAAGGTCCTGAGATCCGCCTTTCGCTCCAGCTGCTCTCTTAAGCCGTCCCCGTCATAGCCGGTCAGCCAGCAGATAATCTCGTCCACCTCCTCTTTCCTGCGTCCCTTTCGCTCTGCTTTCTGCAGGTACAGCGGATAAATATCTGCAAAACTGGTGTTGAATATACGGTGTTCCATTTATAAAACTCCTTTAAAGATAACGATTGCGCTTTCTGAGCCGAAGCCTTCCACGGCCCCGTCTCTTACCTCTACCATAGCATATCTTCCGGAAGGAATCAAATATCTTTTCGATCAGCAGCGTACTGTAGCGCAGCACCGGTTCCGTAACAATGGCAAAAACCACAAAAAGCATCACGCATTTGGTTGACATCCCCTCAAGAGCAAAAAGGTCGCTGAAGAAAATGCTGCTGAGCAGCAGTCCCGCCACAGAGCCGCCCCAGATGCACCAGCGCAGCGCATTCATCGGCCGGCAGATGCTGTAGAGAATCATAAAACCGACTATAGCCAGAAGCATGGTGCAGGCCGTAGAGATATCCGACGCATCGACGCCGAAGGTCTGCCCAAATACGACCAGAGCGCCCACCACGATAAAATCCGTAATTCCGGCGGGCAATGCCTTGACTAATACATTGGACAAAAAGTTGCCCTGAATGATATTTCGATTCGGCTGCAAAGCCAGGAAAAACGCGGGAATCCCGATGGTAAAGGTGCTGATCAGAGAGACCTGTGCCGGCTCCAGAGGATAATGAATCTGGAAGCACACCGAGAAAATCGCCATCAGAAACGAAAAAATATTTTTCACCAAAAACAGGCTCGCCGACCGCTCAATATTATTTACCACCCTTCGGCCTTCCAGCACCACAGCCGGCATACAGGCAAAATCCGAATTTAACAGCACCAGCTG
>CALWGV010000050.1 GCA_944380185.1 uncultured Lachnospiraceae bacterium | reverse complement strand
AGCTGGCGAAAATCGCCGTGGATCAGTTTAAAAACGACTTTGTCTACAAGATTCGCAGCGCCATCAAGGAGGCCATGCAGCAGAAGGACGATATGAACCGCATCCTGGCCCGGATGGATTTCGGAAAGGACCGCTACCGCTTCATCGTCACGAAGAACCGGGGAGCGGATGGGAGATTTTACGACCTGTTTATGGACGAGGCCCTGGATATCAATCCCAACCAGCTGACCGGGCGGATGGAAAATCAGATGAACCTGTTTACGATGGAGCACGAAAACCGCTACGGCGATCTGATCCAGGAACTTTTGGAATATTTTATCCCGCCGGAGGAGGCGGGGGAGAAGGAGTTGGAAGAGGCGCGCCGGAATATGGAAAAATACGCCGACTACCGGACCTACCTCTCCTTTGATATGGAGCAGCTGGTGGAGGGTATGGCCCCGGCCAGGCTGAGCCGGATGCTGTCGAAAAACTCCGGCGGCGAGGGGCAGAATCCTTTGTACGTGGCATTGCTGGCCAGCTTTGCTCAGGTCTACCGCATGAACGTAAAAAGCGGGGTGCGCCGGCGCGATACGCTGCGGCTGGTGGTCCTGGACGAAGCCTTCTCCCAGATGGACGCGGAGAAGGTGGGCAGCTGCATCCAGCTGATCCGCAGCCTGGGCTTTCAGGCCATCATCAGCGCCACCAACGATAAGATCCAGAATTATCTGGAGAATGTCAACAAGACCTTCGTCTTTGAAAAAAAGAAAAAAAACCGCATCTATATCCAGGAGTTCGAGCGGGAGCATTTCAAGGCTCTGCTGGAAGGACACGAGGAAGAGCAGCAGGAGGCGGACGAAAAAGAGAAAGAGACAGACGGACAGGAGACGGACGAGCAGGAGGCGAACGGACGAGAGGATAAGCGGGAGGAGGGCGGCGCATGATCCTGCTGCAGGAGCTGTTGGTGCACTATGAGACGAAAAACTGGAAAAACTGGAAACGGTTTCCGACCCTCCCCGCAGGCGGCAAGAGCATGGAGATCGACGACGAACTCTATCTGAAAGGGTTTCGGGAGGAGATACTAGAGGATATCCGCCTGTTGGAGCGGGAGGGACTGATTTTTCTCAAAAACGATGACTGGCGGGAGAGAAACTATGACGCGGCCAGAATCCGCTATCGGATGGAAAACATCGAGGGAGTCTACCGCCTGGCCGGGTGTGAGCCGATCTGGGTGCGCTGGGAGAGGCAGAAGGCCGATCTGGCCGGTTGGAGAAAAGGGATCGCCACGCCGTGGATCAACCGAAGTCTGGATGAATGGGAAGAAAAGCTTTCCAATGGAACGGTATTTGCCGCTTCGGACTGGGCCCACCGGGAAAGGGTCTGCCGCTGTCTGCAGGGCCTGGATGAACTGGAGCGTCTCAGCCAGGAGGATTCGCCTCAGTTTCCCATGTATTTGCGTGTGTTTAGCAATCACTATCTGGGAAATTCCAAGGAGTTTCACAGGCAGTATGAAAAGACCATTATCGGTATGGCCCGCCGCCTGAACCCGGAGGCGGACGCGGACAGCGAGGCCATGGACGACGGGGCCGTTCTTCGTCTCTTGCATATTGACAACTACTCTCAGGAACTCACCATCAAGGGTTCTCTGCGCATCGAGCTGGCTGGGAAATGCCTGGACACAGCCGATTATCCCTATGGGCTGGTGCTCAACGAGCCGACAATTCGCAGCGCCCGCCTGTGTGAAAAGCAGACGATCCGCCGCATCCTGACCATCGAGAATAAGGCCAATTTTATGGCGGAGCCGATGGAGGAAGAGAAACTGGTGGTTTTTACCCACGGCTATCTTTCCCCCTGTGAGAGAGCCTTCCTGACGGAATTGGTCCGGATTCTCCAGGACCAGGGCGCTTTGGTGCGCTATGAGCACAGCGGGGATTTAGACTACGGCGGAATCTGCATTTACCGCCATCTGCGGGAAAAGGTCTTTCCCGCGCTCACGCCATGCCGGATGGATATCGAGACCTATGAAGACTGCCTGGCCAGGGAACTGACCGAGGAAATCTCCGAATCCATGGCTGAGAAGCTTGCCGCCCTCAGTACAGATCCCCAGCTGGGAGAGTTGGCTGCCCGCCTGGCCGCCGACCGGCGAGTCGTCGAGCAGGAGGCTCTCTTATAAGAGACGCAAAAATGGTATTCACAAATTCTCGTGGTATTTTGCGCTTTACAGAGATAATGTTTTTGCTTATACTCGTTATATCCTCTTGATTTAATAAATAAACATATGCAACCCCCAAAAGAAAGGAGGCTTTACTATGTCAATCTACACAGACGCGCAGACGATCATCCAGCAAGCCATAAAAGCCTGTCTGCCGGATCAGGCCGTACGCCGGGCTCTGGAAGATAAAACGTTCGCTCCCGGCCGCGTACTTTTAGTGGCAATCGGAAAAGCAGCCTGGCAGATGGCGCATTGTGCCGCCCAGCTGTTAGGAGAACGATTGGATGCTGGTGTTGTAGTGACAAAACACGACCACAGTCAGGGAGTGATTCCTCGGTGCACAATCTATGAAGGCGGGCACCCTGTCCCCGATGAAGGCTCTTTTGAAGGCACGCGGGCAGCTATGCGTTTGGTGCAAAATCTCACGCCCGATGACACCGTCGTATTCTTGGTGTCCGGAGGCGGCTCTGCATTATTTGAGTGCCCCCTGATCCCGGCAGAGGAGCTGATGTCCTTAACTCAGGAGCTACTGGCTTGCGGAGCAGACATTGTAGAAATGAATACCATACGCAAGCGGCTTTCCGCAGTAAAGGGCGGACGCTTTGCCCTGTTATGTGCTCCCGCCAAGGTATACTCCATTGTTCTTTCGGATATTTTGGGGGATCCCCTGGATATGATAGCCTCCGGCCCAGCCTATCCTGACCATACCACCTGCGCGCAGGCCAAGGCGATTGCAGAAAAGTATCAGCTCTCTTTGTCGCCAAAGGCCCGGGAACTGCTGGAGAAAGAAACGCCCAAGATGCTGGATAATGTGGAAACCGTGGTAACCGGCAGCGTCCGTGAGCTTTGTGCTGCCGCTGGTGCCGCCTGCAGAGAGCTGGGATACGAACCGATTCTTCTCACAGATCAGCTTTGCTGTCAGGCCAAAGAGGCAGGTTCTTTTCTGGCCTCCATTGCCCGCACCCATCAAAATACAGAAAAATCACTGGCTTTCCTGGCCGGAGGGGAAACGGTTGTCCATCTGACCGGACACGGGAAAGGGGGCCGCAACCAGGAATTGGCCTTAGCCGCCGCCGACGGTATTTCCGGTCTGCAGGATACCCTGATCTTTTCCCTGGGATCTGACGGCACGGACGGCCCCACCAATGCTGCAGGCGGAATTGTGGATGGAAATACCAAAGCCCTACTTGCAAAGGCCGGCCTGATCATTCATCAGGTTCTGTCAGAAAACGATGCTTACCACGCTCTGGAGCAGGTAGACGGTCTAATTCGAACCGGCCCTACCGGGACCAATGTAAATGACGTAGCGGTGGTCCTGATTCGCAGAATGCCGGTTTAAATTGCTGCTTTTGTTTCTGTACATTTCTCTTTATTTGTGCATATTTCACAAAAAAGTGACGGCCTGTTTGACAAGGCTGCTTAATTGACAGGCAAAAGGTTATATGATAAGATCTTTTTGTAAGATGATTATTTATCAATTGAGGTTCTCATATGTATGCGCCTAAACAGACCAAGACAAAATGCGATATCGTAGTTGACGAGGTCCTGTCAATGATCGCAAAGGGTATATATAAAGAGGGGGAAAAGCTGCCCCCGGAACACTATTTTGTAGAGTATTTCGGCATGAGCCGCGTTACGATCCGCGAAAGCTTTAAAAAGCTGAGCATGCTGGGTGTTGTGCAGATCAAACAGGGTGAGGGGACATTCGTCACCAAGTCGGACCCCAGCAAGCTTATCCAGCCGGCCTTTGCCTCGATCATTATGAACAATTTAAGTGTTTCCCAACTTTATGATGCCCGCATGTATGTAGAGTCTGCCATCAGCAGGCTTGCAGCCCATACCGCTGCCGAAGAACAGGTGGCTCATTTAGAGGAACTGCTGACTGCCATGGATGCAGAGGTTTATACGCGGGATACGGAGCGATTCAGCGCTCTGGATATTGAGTTTCATGAATATTTAGCAGAGATCGCAGGCAATTATATTCTTTCTGCTATCTATCGGACAATTAAGGATATCATAGCAAAATACATTACAAAAAGTAATCTTTCACCGGAAGTGGTCAGGGTCTCCCAGAGCTATCATCAGAAAATTGTTGCAGCCATTAAAGAACACGACAGTGAACTGGCCAGACAGTTAATGGAAAAACATGTTGAAATTGTAAGGGATAACCTTATTGAACGCATTAAAGCAGAAGAGGTACCCGTGTATTTATCGGAATAACAGAACAATATTTTATGAGTTAAAAGGTATGATGATATTATGGATTTATCTCAATGTTTGCTTCCCATGCCTTATTTTGAAAGCAGTATTTCCCATAGGCAATCCTGAACTTTTCTATCAGGAACGGTTTGTTTTCCTCTTAAAGGTAAGATGATATTACTTTTTAACCTGCTGTTGAAAAAGGGAATATGAAATTTATTAACATCACAAAGAATTGGGGGTCGTATATGAGAGATTATCAATTCCACTATGGTAAAGGAACGCTGGATGGGTCGGCACTCCAGCCGCTGCATCCCGATATTCTGGAATCAAAGCTGACAAAATATAAGCCCGAAGCTTCTGAACAGGAGCTCGTCGAACAGGCAGTTCTTCATCCCATCGGCTCCAGGCCGCTGGCTGAGCTGGCCGCTGGAAAACAAAATATTGTAATTATTGCCAGCGATCACACCAGACCCGTTCCCAGCAAGATCATTATGCCCGTTCTGCTGCGGGAAATCCGGAAAGGCAATCCGGCAGCGGACATAACCATTTTAATTGCAACAGGCTGCCACAGAGGAACCACCCGCGAAGAGCTTGCGGCAAAGTTCGGGGAAGAATTTGTGGCAAAGGAGAAAATCATCGTTCATGACTGCGACGAATCGGAGGTCGTCTGCCTTGGCACTCTTCCCTCCGGCGGGAAACTGATCCTCAATAAACTGGCAATAGACGCCGATCTTCTGGTGGCGGAAGGCTTTATCGAACCACACTTTTTTGCAGGTTTTTCCGGAGGCAGGAAAAGCGTGCTGCCGGGTGTCGCGGACAGGGAAACCGTTCTCTATAACCATAATGGGCGCTTCATTGACAGTCCCTTTGCCCGGGCCGGTATCCTGGAGGGCAATCCTCTGCACCGTGACATGGTGTTTGCCGCTCGGCAGGCGAAGCTAGCCTTTATCTGCAATGTTGTAATCAACGAAATGCACCAGGTTGTCTTTGCTGCTGCCGGAGATCTGGAAGAAGCTCATGCAGCGGGCTGCAAGTTTTTAAAAGATCAGTGCGGCGTCCAGGCTCCTGCAGCCGATCTGGTTGTAACAACCAACGGCGGTTATCCGCTGGATCAGAATCTCTATCAGGCGGTCAAGGGGATGACCGGAGCTGAACCTCTGGTCCGGCAGGGCGGAGTCATCATTATTCTTGCCAAGTGCGAGGACGGTGTTGGCGGAGACAGCTTCTACAGAACCTTTGCCGAAGAAAAAGATCTGAAGCGCATGATTCAGACCTTTATTGACACGCCGCCCACCAAAACCAAGGTGGACCAGTGGCAGTCGCAGATATTTGCCCGTGTGCTGTGTAAAGCATCCGTCATCCTGATATCGGAGCTGCCCGACGAGGTCGCGGAAAATTTCCAGCTTATTCCCGCTCATTCCATGGAGGAGGCTCTCGCAAAGGCAAAAGAGATTATTGGGCGGGACAGCTGGGACACTGTGGTCATACCCGACGGCGTTTCTGTCATTTCTTCAGCGATGGAAGAAATCTGAAGTACCGGCGGTTGACAGGTCAAGATAGAAGCGGCAGAGCGGAAGTCTTGTACAATATTCCACAAGAATAAGGAGGTAGAAAAATTGGAGAAAGTCAGAACCAAGAAATGGGCAGTACGGTGGCTTGCTATTTCCCTTGTGCTGATTTTGATCAGCTGCATCGGCGCCTCACTGCTTCAAACAAATTTTGGAAAAACGCAGGTTTATACCTTCAAGCTCCCCACCAGCGACGGAAAGTATCTTTCCTGCAACATGTACCGCCCTGTTGAGGCATCTGCGGAGAACAAGGTGCCTTTGGTCATCGCCATGGCCGGTACTTATGCCAGCAAGGAACAGATGGATATTCCCGGTATTGAACTATCTCGGCGCGGCATCGCGGTCATCACCTTTGACCCGTATATGCACGGCCTTTCCAGCGGCGGTACTGAACCTTACAGCGAATTTGCCTGGACCGACGCCGGCATGATTGCCCTTGTAGAATACGCTTATAACAATCTGGATTTTATCGATAACACGAAGATCGGCGTAACAGGCCATTCTCTGGGCGGCCGTGTAATCTCCAATACCCTTGCCTATTATGGTGTGGCTTATGAGCACGCGCTGGAAGACGCCCAGGCGGAAGATTCCGATGGCGGCACAGAGATCACCGCTGAGGAGCTGGCTTACGCAGAGTCTCAGAATAAGGTCATGGCTGCCTTTGCCTCCGGCGTACAGACCAGCGAAATCTCTTTTGGCGAGCGGGACGATACCTTTGCCGTCCACGGCATCCAGGGCGCTCCCGATGATAAAGAAATGCCCAGAATGGCTTATGCCAGCATCGCTGTGTATAATGGCTTCAACGATGAGTTCGGCAGAGGAAATTATCAGGTAGATGATGTTGCATACCCGCTGAACTATCATCCAGATATGATCCATCTGCTCAACCAGGTTCTGCCCGACGATGAAAAAATTGCTGTCAGCGATACGCCGGAAGCCGCCTTTGAGCTGGATACATACTATGGAAGTGCGGAAGACCACACCCTTCGTATTTTCTATAATCCTCCGGAAATCCATGCCTATGAACGCTTCTCCTCCACGGAGGCTGCATGTATTTCGGACTTCTTTACTACAGCATTTGAGATGGAGAACCCTATTGATCCAGACAACCAGTATTGGAGGATCAAAGAGATCTTCAACTGCATCGGCCTCATCGGCATGTTCCTGCTGGTAGTGCCCATTGCTTCTCTGTTTATGAATTTGAGCATCTTCAAGGGACTGGCCGTTGCAGTTCCCGAAAAGCTTCCTGCCATCAAGAGCGGCAAGAGCAAACTGATCTTCTATGGCGGCCTGCTAATCTCGGCAATCCTCTCCTGGCAGTTCTTCCTGCCGGCCATCGATATCGCCAGAGATATATTCCCGTCCCAGCAGGGGCAGAATACGCTGACTTGGCTTTTCCCTCAGTCCATGACCAACTTTATCTGGATTTGGGCTATGTTCAATACGATTGTCGGTCTGGTGCTGTTCTTCGTAACCTATAAATTCTTCGGCTCCAAAAATGGCGTGACCATGGAACAGTGGGGCCTCAAGATCAGCCTCAAGGATCTTGGCAGAACATTACTGCTCACCCTCATGATCGTGGTAACATTTTTCGGCATCGTGTTCCTGGCCAACTACTTCTTTGTCGTAGACTTCCGCATCTGGGTTTTGGCCATCAAAGTGTTTAAGCCGATCCACATTGTCTATGCATTAAGCTATGCGGTTATGTTCTTCCCGTATTACTTCATGGTTTCCCTGACCACCAACGGCTCCCGCCGTATTGCGGGCCAGAATGAATTCGTGAATCTGCTGATCTGCGGATTCGGCAATATCCTCGGCCTGGCGCTGATGCAGGCGGTGATGTACTTGAATGTATACGTGATCAATCCCGGCATCAATCCCTATGGTTCTGCGTGCCTGAATTGCATTCAGACCTACCAGCTGCTGGTTCTGCTGTTCGTTGCCCCGATACTGAGCCGTTTCTTATTCAAACTGACCGGCAAGCTGTGGCTTGGCTCCACCGTGACGTGCCTCTTGGTCGTCACCATCAATGTGGCCAACTCTATGCTGCATATTCCTGCCTGAGTTTTTTGCAGCTAAGCGCCTGCAGCTCTCTTAATAGTCAGCTGACCGTTCATTAAGGAATGGACATCCATAAACAGGATGCGCCGCAGAACAGAAAATCTGTGGTGCATCCTGTTTTTAATTAATATTGCATAGCCGATACTCATGGAAGTTCATTATATTATTGCAAAAGCATAGAGAGCAAAAATGCGATCAAAAAGGCTGCCGCGCAGCTTATAACATACAGCCCGAACCCTTCGCCGATAAAAATAGGCAATGTTGCCAATCCTGGAAAAGCAAAGGCAAAAGCGGATGCCCCCGATATACCGGCCAGCGCTCCGCCCAGAGCGCCGCCTATGCACACCGCGATCATCGGTTTCTTTCTGGGAAGGTTTACCCCGAACATCGCCGGTTCTGTAATCCCAAAGCAGGCGGAAAACACCGCGGAAATACATGTGGATTTGAATTTTTTATCTTTGCTTTTTAAGTAAACGGCCAACGCCGCGCCGGCCTGTGCAAATACCGGAGGGCCCATAAAGGCCAGGATCGTATCCGAACCTGTCAGCGCAATATTATTCATCGCTATAAAAACGAAGCTCCAATGAAGCCCAAAGATAACCATCGGCTGCATGAAAGCGCCAAGGATCATTCCCGCAAGCACAGGCGCCGCTTCATATATCATTTGATAGGCTTTCGCCAGCGCATCCCCCGCCATTGCTCCGGCAGGGCCAAAAACAAACAGAGTAAAAAGTCCTACTATCGCAATTCCAAAAACAGGCGTTATGAGCCCCTTGATCGTGTCCGGAAAAATCCTATCCAAAAATTTTTCTGCCAGGGCAAGCAGCCCGACCGCAAGAATAATAGGGATGACGCTGGAATGATAGGTGACCGCTCTTATGGGAATCCCGGCAAAAAGAATGCCCGTTCCGGAGTCAAAAACAGCCGTCAGCGTCGGGTATAAAAGAACTCCCCCTATTACCATTGCGGTAAAGGGATTCGTCCCAAATTTTTTGGCCGACGTATAGGCCAGAATGATCGGAAGGAAATAAAACAAACTGTCCGCCATAGCATTCAGGACCAGATACGTGCCTCCCTCTGCGGACAGCAATCTACTCACCGTTAAAATCGCCAGTATTCCCTTTAAAATACCGGCCGAACTCAGTAAGTTTATGATCGGATGAAATATTCCGGAAATAGTATCCATTATCTGATTAAAAATACCTTTTTTCAATTGAAGTTCACCATCCCTTCCCCAGATATCGCGCTTAAATGAAACAGCAGCCACAAAAGTGACTGCCACGATCAAGCGTCCCGATTCTGCCGCTGCCTTTTCAGGCATAATTATAGCGTGTTTCCAGGATGATAAATATGCCAGGCATGACGATATCATGTAATTATTCCGCCAGCTTTCGGTATTCTTTTGGTGTGCACCCCATCTTTTCCCGAAATGTTTTGATAAAATAGCTGTTGTTTTCAAAGCCACAGTTAAGCCCGACGGAGGTGATCGTTTCGGAAGTTTTCAGCAGCAAATGGCAGGCTTTCTGTATTCGGTAATTTCTCAAATATTCCACGGGCGTCGATTGAAGATAGCTCTTAAATACCCTGAAGCATTCGCGGTCACTGATAAAGGCAGCGGAGGCGATTTGGCTGACGGAAAGCCTCTCTGCGTAATGTTCATGGATGTAAATCATCATTGCTTTTAGTTTGTTGTTGGCCTTATCCGCCGTTATGGGAACCGCTAATGCGGGGGCTGCAAGCGCTAAAATCCCACACCATATCTTTGAAAGGGTATTCCGCAGGACCATCTCATAGTCGGCCGCATCCCTTCTTAAATAAAACGAATCCCGGATCTCATTTAATAGTTCCGTCTGCTCTGGAACGTCAGGAAACAGGGAAACGATCTCAATTTGCGGAGCATTGACGATGGGTGCAATGAATTTTCTTTCGATCCGGCTCCCCGGATTCCCTCCGATCAGCGAAACATTAAAAATATGCAGATCCTGGATCGTATCGGGGGCATGGGACTGCGTTTTATGGATCAAGTTGGAATTGACAAGTCCCCCGGAGCCTTTCGGGAAAATTATTTTGCCTTTGGGGAAATCATACTCCAGTACACCGTTCTCTATATAAAATAATTCCACTTCTTCATGCCAATGCCAGGGAACAATACCGTCCTTGTATTCATTTATTTTTACCTGTGACGTCACACACGGGAAATCTTCTTCCAAGTCCGGATGAAATTGTTCGCGACTCGGGTTTTTGAACTGTAGGCTGCGTATATTTTCCAATCTGTCATCTCCTCCGTTCCTGCGGAATGGCTCCGTATTCCTTATGCCAATAGCCTTATATCCATTATATCTTCCTGCGGCCGTCCGGACAATCCATTTTCGGAGATGCCGCCAAACTCTATCCAATGCCTTCGGATGGCGGGATAGGAACAAAAAATGGCGGGATACAGATATTTTATTTTCATCCCGGACAGTATAATGATAGCGAAGGAAAGGAGGGCTCGCTTTGGAATTAGATTGCAATACGGCAGAAGTGGCGCTGGCTTGGGCCGAGCAGCAAAATCCGGGGAATTGGATCGAGCACTCCCGTTTTGTAGCCCTTGCCTGTAAAAACATTGCCGCTCAATGTCAGGATCTATCCGCAGACCAGGTGTATTGTTTCGGATTACTGCACGATATAGGAAGGTATGCCGGAGTCAGTTCAGAACGTCATCTGATCGACGGCTATCGTTTCTGCATGGAGCGTCAATGGGAAAAAACGGCGCAAATCTGCATTACCCATGCTTTTATGATCCAAGATATCCGCACATCCATCGGCACATTTGATGTTTCCGAGGAAGATTATTTTTAAAAATGCTGTTTATGACGACTACGACCGGCTGGTACAATTATGTGATGCGCTGGCGCTCCCGACGGGCTTCTGTCTCCTGGAAAAAAGATTTGTAGACGTGGCAATCCGTTACGGGACGCCGCCTCCCACAGTAGAAAGGTGGAAAAAGATCCTGGAGATCAAAGCGCTTTTTGACCGCAAGGTCAATGGCTCCATCTACCAGCTGCTGCCGGGCGTGATCGAAAGCAGTTTCAGATAAAAGAGGGAGGAAAATTTATGGTCCATATGCAAGAGAAACAGATTGCCATCATGCAGGACTGTTGCAGGCAGTATCGGACTTCTGCTATTGCCATTACTGTCTGGGACCTATTGCAGGGCGATGTCAACGGACGGCATATAGCAGAATTACTGTTTCATTCCAACATTTGAAAGGGAATGAAGAAAGGGGATAAAATGGAACATACTATAAAAATGGTTGCCGTGGATGTGGATGGAACCTTTGTACGCTCTGATTATACTTACGATGTACCGCGCTTTAAACGCATATTGGCCAGGATGGAAAGCGTCGGCTGCCGCTTTGTGGTGGCAAGCGGGAACCAATACTATCAATTAAGGGATCTGTTCCCCGGCTATTATGATGAATTATCCTTCGTAGCGGAAAACGGGGCCTTTGTAAAGGATCGGAAGGAGCTGATATTCGCGGCGAATATGCCAAAGGAAACGGTGGATTTCGTGATCGACATATGTCGTGAATATCCCGATGTACTAAATGTGATGTGCGGCGTCAGCAGCGCATACTGCGAGCGCGGCGCTGTCAGTCAGGATTTCTTTGACCTGACCCGCATTTATTACCATCGCCTGCAGTGGATAGGTGATTTTAAGGAAGTAAAAGACCAGATACTGAAGTTCGCCCCTACCGTGCCGGAAGAAAAACATATGCGTATTACAATATTTTTCAGGAACGGCTGAAGGGAAAAGTGGAACCTACCACAAGCGGTCATGGTTCTATCGACCTGATTATGCCGGGCTGTCACAAGGCATCCGGACTCAAACGCCTTGTGAGCCGGTGGGGGATCACCCCTCAAGAGTGCGCCGCCTTTGGAGACGGCGGAAACGATATTGAAATGCTGCGCTACTGCGCCCACAGCTATGCAATGGATAACGCACCACAAAATGTCAAAAATGCGGCAAAGTATGTCTGCCCTTCCAATGAAGAGGACGGCGTACTGGTTACACTGGAGAAACTATTTTCCCTTACAAGCTGAAAGGCTGGACTGTCAGCAATCAACCTGCGGCCTGATGATCTTTAAAGGCCCTATATGCCAGGGTGCCTGCAATAAGAACCGCAACGACGGCGGCAAACGCAATACATAACGCAGGAGCCAGCGGCTGATCGTAATAAATGGATGCGGCGCTGACAGGCAGTCTCAATACTTCTGCCGCATTGACTGCGTTCGCCGGGAAGACGAGCAGCAGATCGCGCAGAGCGCCCTCCGGCAGCAGCCGGCGGATCATCCAGGGAGCCATAAAGACTGCAAAAGACACAATCAAAGAGGAAAAGGGAGTCTTTGAGACGGCTGAAATCATAGCCGTAACGGCGGCTGTAAAAATCCCGGCTGACCATACGATACCGAAACCAAAGAGAATAAGCTGCAGATTATTTAAGGGCAGATTTACTCCCATAAGAGAAAGCCCCAGGTTTGTCTGCATATCGGCGTTCCAGCCGACAGCGCCGTACTGCAGCCCAAAGGCAATGCTAAAGAGAATAAACAGCCCGCCGATTATCCCAGTCGCAAAAATCATGGCGGCAAGCAATTTTGCCAAGATCAGCCGATTTTTTCCATGGCGGGCGATTAATATAAGCGCGTCCATTTTTGCGCTGTACTCGCTTGCAAATACGGCGGATACAGCGATTATGATAACAATAAGCGCGGGAAAGGCTATGGCAATCGTCTGGCCGCAGAACCCCATAAAAAAGTACGCCCAGCTGTCGCCGTAGCCATACTGCAGGGGCTTATCGGCATAGGCGGCTCCATAATCCCGGATGCTCACCAGCCCGTCCTCCGTCAGGGGCGGGATAGAGGTTCCCTCCGCAAGCGCGTCCTGCGCGATTTCATCGTAGTTTGCCGGCGGGATAAACATGGCAAGGTATAAGTAGCTGGAGGGGAGCCAGGAACTGACCGAGCCGCCTTCTGTCATTTTGGCATATTCGGCCGGATAAGCTGCCGAGAAATCGGAAACCATTTCCGCAATCGTATCGTCGGTAAAGTCCCCGGCATATTTCTCGGCAATACTCTGGTGGAAGGCGATTGCTTCTCTGCCGGATAATCGCGTGCCGTCCGGAGTAATAGCAGAGGCGGCCGAGCTGCCAAAGCAGTACGCCTGCAAAATAAGAAAGCAGATAAGCAGCAGCACCGCGATGGATCCGATCACAACGGAGTCCGAGCAGATCTTTTTGAGTTCAAATCTTATCATACGGAGCATGGCTCACACCTCCCGCTGAAAGTAATACAAATACAGATCCTCCAGGCAGGGGGCCGCCGATACCGCTGCAGCGCAAGGCTTCTCGTCTGAAACGATCCTCAAAACGGCTTCGCCGTTCTCTCTTTTCCTGCTGCATACGGCAAAGCGGGTTTCCAGCCGCTCTGCCTCCTGCCCGGCTGCGCGGCATTCCCATACCTTGCCGGCTATTTCTTGCAGGATCGTGCTCTCCGCCCCTTTTTTGAGAAGCGTGCCGCCCTTTATCACAAGGATTTCATCTGCAATATATTCCACATCCGTAACAATATGGGTGGACAGGATGACGATTTTATCTTCGGCAAAGGAACGAAGCAGGCTGCGGAATTTTACCCGTTCTTTTGGATCCAGCCCGGCTGTCGGCTCGTCGAGGATTAAAATCTGCGGGTTGTTCAAAAGGGTCTGCGCAATCCCCAGACGCCGCTTCATGCCGCCCGAAAAGGTCTTGATTTTTTTATCCTTTACGGCGAAAAGGCCGAATGTTTCCAGGAGTTCCAAGGATTTCTTCTTTGCGTATCCGGCGTTCAGCCCTTTCAGGGAGGCCATGTAGAGAAGAAAGTTCATCGCCGTAAAGTTTGGATAATATCCGAAGTCCTGCGGGAGATAGCCGATCACAGAGCGGTAGCGCTCTCCCAGGTCGCGAATGTTTGTGCCGTTAAAGGCTACTTCCCCCGATGTGGGTTTTAATATGTCGCAGACCAGCCGCATCAGGGTTGTCTTGCCTGCGCCGTTTGCCCCCAGCAGGCCATAAATCCCCGGCCGAAAAACGGCGTCAATCCGATCCAACGCTGTTTTATCGCCATATTGCTTTGTCAGCCGATCTAATGTCAGTTGCATACGGTCAAACCTCCTTCGTCCATGCCTTTTATAAACTGCGCGGTTTTCCAAATGAGAATCACGAAAGTGCCAAAGCAGAGGATGAGCCAAACCGGAATGGAAATGCTCTGATATAAAGAAAACCGATTGATGCAAAGCAGCATAAGAAAAGCAAACCCAAAGCCCGCGGGAAACAGGGGGAGTGCGGAATTCCTATTTCTCGCAAGGCTTGCAGCAAAAAAAGATACGATGCAGGCCAGGTTAAAGGGAACGAATAAATACAAGGCCATTTCCCACGCGGGAAGTTTCGTCTGCAGGCTTGTGAAAAGCGTAATTGTCAAAAGGACAATTAGATCTATCGTCCCGATGATAGAAAGCCGGATTGCCGTGATTTGCCGGAGATTATACTTACAGCTTTGCTCCAATTCCCACATCTGGCAGGAGAAGCTTTTGCATACCTCGGGAAAGCCGATTACGCCAAGCAGCGCCACGATAAAGGAAATGGCCGACAGGACTGCGGTCATATCGGCGTCGTTTCCCATTCGATGAATGAGCAGCATGCACAGCCCGACTGCCAGTAATTGAGAAAGCCACAAAAGGGGGGATATATACCTGAACTGATTGACAATTCTCCTGTACCAGCGCAATTCCTGCGGCGGATTTTGCATCAGAAGCTGTTCCCCGGCGGAAATGGTTTTTTGCATGTTCGCTTCCCCGGCGGGCGCAACCGCATATGTCCCTAATATCTTTTTCAAATATCTGTCCTGATTTCTCACGCCTTAAAATCCTCCTTGTCCAAGTATCGTTTCAGTTTATCAAGCCCTTGCTTCAGCCGTGATTTTGCCGTCGGCAAGCTTACCCCTGTGATGGCTGCAATCTCTTTTAGTTTCCGGTCGTGGTAAAACCGTAAAATGACAGCCTCTTTTTGCATATCCGGGAGCCGGTCAATGGCCTGCTGTATGATTCTGGCGTTCTCCTGCCGCAGGATTTCTTCCGAAACATTCAGAGGATCCACAACGGCAGAGAGCCTGTCCATGTCCGCCAGATCGGGAGCTTTCTTTTTGAAATGGTTATTGCAGGTATTCACCGCGATCGTCAGCAGAAAGTTAATGAACTTTCCCGTCAGCCTGTATTGATGAATATGCTCGATCAGCTTCAGAAAAGTATCCTGCGTCAGATCGGCCGCAAGCGCCGTATCTCCATTGCAGCGGCGAACACAAAACTGATAGATGTTCTGATAGTATTTCCGCACCAATGCTTCAAAAGCTTCGGGATCTCCATTCTGTATGCGCCTTATCAAAATGTAATCTTCTATATTGGTCACCTGCTCTCTGCCGTAAAGCACCTTATATATAGTATTAACAACTGACTCGCCCGAAAAGATTTAAAATCCAGCAAGAAAAACGCTGTTTTCAAGGTTGTTATCACGATTATAATACCAAATTGCGACGCGAAGCTAGCTCTTTAGAGCGACGCGAAGCTAGTCCTTTAGGGCGACGCGAAGCTAGTCCTTTAGGGCGACGCGAAGTCCTCAAGAGGACTAGGCACTGAAGTGCCGTCGCTAGCTCTTTAGAACTCCACACTGCGTGCTCCTGCAGGCAAGCCTGAGTGGATAAAGGGTTGATTCTGGGAGAAAGGAACAGTATAATGACAGCATACTGCGTAAAAAAGGCCTTAAAGGTTGGGGAAACTTGCATGAAGAAAATGTTGACTGCGATATGGGTTATTTCCGTTATCGTGTTTTTTATTGATTGGGGAATTGTGGGACTGTCTCTGTTAAAGGGCAATTATGAAATTCAAGTGGGAGTTTATGTTGGAATTGTTTGCTGGGTGATTGTTATAGTGGGCGGCCCAATTTATAAGCTGCTTAATTGCAGATGCCCCTACTGCGGAAAAATAATATTGCAGGAAGGAAAATACTGCCCTCATTGCGGAAAAGAAATCGAAAAATGATTGCGAGGAGTTGCAGCATTTTTTGGGCTTCTATTTTTGGCAGTATTCTGCGCATCCCTCCAAAAGAACCCCGACCACAGCATAGCAGCATAAAAAAATAAATGACGAACCACCCTTTCAATGGTATAATGTGCACGTAAGCATTGAGCCGTGCCCGCAGATACGAAGGAGAGAACGGCCATGCCGAAGGCATGAGCCAGTGCACGGATGAGTAGCTGCGGATAGGGCGAAAGCCCGTGGGCGAGATGGAGCGGAGCGGAATCGAGCTGGGGCACGGTTCAATGCGAGGACAGAGGATGCGTGCCCGCAGATACGAAGGAGAGAACGGCCATGCCGAAGGCATGAGTCAGTGCACGGATGAGTAGCTGCGGATAGGGCGAAAGCCCGTGGGCGCAGCGATGAAGAAGGAGACAGCCATGGAAGCATACACCAGCTTTGCACAGGTCTACGATCTGTTTCAGGACAATGTACCTTATAGAGAATGGGCGGACTATCTGGTTTCCCTGCTGGCGGAGTATGACGTCCAGGGAGGCATTCTTTTGGATCTGGGCTGCGGGACCGGCAGCATGACCAGACTGCTGGCGGACCGGGGCTTTGATATGATTGGAGTGGACGGATCGGAGGAGATGCTGGAGATCGCCGCACAGAAGAGGCGGGAGAATGACTGCATTCTTTATCTGTGCCAGGATATGCGAAGCTTTGAGCTGTACGGGACGGTGGCTGCGGCGGTGAGCGTATGCGACTGCCTGAATTATATGACAGAACTCGAGGACCTTACAGAGTTGTTCCGCCTGGTCAATAATTATCTGGATCCGGAGGGCGTATTTATTTTTGATATGAATACGCCCTGGAAATATGAGACGCTGCTGGCAGACCGAACCTTTGCCGAGGTGAGGGAAGAAAGCAGCTTTATCTGGGAAAATTTCTATGACCCGGAGGACAAAATCAACGAATACGATCTTACTCTGTTTATCCGGGAGAGGGACGGGCTTTACCGCAGGTTTTCGGAGAGCCATTACCAGCGCAGCTACAGCCTGGACGAGATTAAGGCCGCGGCCAGCGCCGGAGGCCTCTGTTTCGAGGCGGCTTACGACGGCTATACGAAAGAGCCGGTGCGGGAGGACAGCGAGAGAATCACCGTTGTTTTGCGAGAGCAGGGAAAGAATAGAAAGGAAATGCACGAATCACATGGAAATGAATCACACGGAAAATAATCACATGGAAACCAATTCTATGGAAAATAACTTTAAGGAAAACAGTCCTGCGAACGATTATATTGTAAAGGCGGTGGCGGCGGACGACCAGATCCGCGCCTATGCGGCCACAACGAGAAATCTGGTGGAATATGCCAGAGCCGCCCACAATACAAGCCCGGTGGCGACGGCCGCCCTGGGCCGTCTGCTGACGGCAGGGGCGATGATGGGCAGCATGATGAAGGGGGACGACGATGTTCTGACCTTAAAGATCGAGGGCACCGGCCCTATTGGCGGTATTGTGGTGACGGCCAATTCCCGCGCCGACGTCAAAGGCTATGTATACAATCCGGAGGTTTTGCTCCACGCCAATGCTCAGGGCAAGCTGGATGTGTCCGGTTCCATCGGGGCCGGCATGCTGCAGGTGATCCGGGATATCGGAATGCGGGAGCCCTATGTGGGGCAGATCGCCCTGGTCAGCGGGGAGATCGCAGAGGACCTGACTTATTATTATGCTGCCAGCGAGCAGACCCCGTCTTCCGTGGCCCTGGGTGTGCTGATGAACCGCAATAATACGGTAAAGCAGGCGGGAGGCTTCATCATTCAGCTTCTGCCGGATACGAAGGATGAGGTGATTGACCAGCTGGAGGAAAAACTTTCCCATGTGACCTCTGTTACCGATATGCTGGACAGAGGGATGAGGCCGGAGGATATTTTAGCAGAGCTCCTGGGAGATTTTGGCCTGACGGTTCTGGAGAAGATTCCTGCCCGTTTCCACTGCGATTGCAGCAAGGCGAGGGTGGAGAAGGCCATCGTGAGCCTGGGAGAAAAGGATTTGACGGAGCTTGCTCAGGGAGATAAGCCCGTCGAGGTGAACTGCCATTTCTGCAATACAAACTATGAGTTTTCTCCTGAAGAGATGAAGGCGATCCTGGAGCGCAGCCGCCGGAAGGGCACGGCAGAAGGCGGGGACGAAAACAATGGATGAGAAGAAGACTTTTTTTCCGAGAAAACAGGAGCTTGCGCCGGATGCGGACGGACGAGAGCGCCAGCGAATGATGGAATTGTGCCTCCGGGATGTGGAGACGGGAGCAAATGATTTTGGCGGGAAGTCAAGGATTATCGGCTTGATGCATATAAAGTATGTAGATTGCTGTGAGGCGCAGAAAAGTCTTACGATGGGTTTCCCGGTGGAGGAGTGGGAGCTGAATCCGGGGAACACGATGCACGGCGGCATGATTGCCACGGCAGTGGATTCGGTGATGGGACTGGCCTCTCACTATTTCAGCGATTGCCCTTTTACACCGACTATCAGTATGAATATCAACTATATTAAGCCAGTATTTGCCGGCGATGTGCTGGAAGTCACGGCCCAGATAGTGCACAGCGGACGGCGCGTCTGCTTCATCCAGGCGGAGGGACGGCGCAGAAGCGACGGCAAAACAGCGGTAACTGCCCAGGGCAGCTATATGGTGAGCGAATAGAAAGGCGGGAAGATTGATTATGCATAACGCTGTGGGAGGGACTGCGTCCGGCGGATGCGAGAGAGGGTGCAGATCGGCGGTACACGGCCATCTCTACAATGCCTGGCATCATTTTTTGACGATCACCCATCATAAAATGCTGGTGATGCGCTACTGCTTTCAAGTGGGCCTGTATAAACAGGGGCTGCTTCATGATCTTTCCAAGTATTCTCCGACGGAGTTTATCACGGGAATCCGCTATTACCAGGGCTTTAAAAGCCCTAACTCGGCGGAAAGAGATGCCGAGGGGTATTCGACTGCCTGGCTTCACCACAAGGGGCGCAATAAGCATCATTTTGAATATTGGATCGATATCCGGGGCAAGGGAGACGGCACCTTGGTGGGTATGCCGATGCCGACCCGCTATGTGGTGGAAATGTTCTGTGACCGTATTGCTGCCTGTAAAGTATATATGAAAGATCAGTATCAGAATGCCAGTCCTCTGGAATACTATGAGAGAAATATTCCCTACGTGACGATTCATCCCGATTCGGCAGCGCTGCTGGTAAAAATGCTCACATGGCTGGCGGAAAAAGGCGAGAGAGAAACCTTTCGCCTGGTGAAGGAGACGATTGTAAAGCCGCGCTATCACAGCGGACAGGGAAGTCGTTTTTAACTGCAGTACGGTATCTGGCATAGGGTGTCTGGCGTGGGTTAGGCTATATCCGGCACAGGCCAGGGGAAGCTCTGAACCGCAAGGTTCTGGCGATATAGTATAGGGAGAATCCCAATAAAGGGCACAGGGCGCCGGAGAAGAGGAGGAAACAGAATGAGAAAAATGAGGAGAATGGGGGGAATTTTGCTTGCGCTTGTGCTGATGCTGAGCCTTGCAGCCTGCAGCAGTAATCCTACGCCCCAGGAGATCTATGATCAGGCCATCGAAAATCTGAACGCGGCGACTGGGATGGATGCCGACATGGATATGACGATGACCATGTCTGACGAGAGTACGAGTATGGAAATCGGCCTGAGTGCGGCGGTGAAGGCGCAGGATGTAGACAGTGAAAGCATGAAGATGGATGTGCTCATGAACATGGATATTATGGGCACGAGTATGGAGGTACAGACCTACTATGCCGATGGCTATTATATGATGGATCTGATGGGACAGAAAGTAAAATACGCCATGTCCATGGAGGATGCGCTGGGACAGGTGTCGCTGACCCAGGAGCTGAGCGATGAGGTGCTGGAGAACCTGACCATGGAGGAGAGCGGCGGCGTACGCACCCTGTCCTACTCAGTGGACGTGGCCAAGCTGGGAGATGCCAGCACCGCCGAGGAGTATATGTCCATTCTGGAGAGCATGGGGCTGGCGGATATGATGGGGGATTCCGATATGACCTATGATTCCATGTCCGGTACGATGACGGTCAATGAGGACGGCTATATGACTTCCAACAATATGTCTATGGCAGGCACCGTGGATGTGGAGGGAACGCCGGTTGATTTTGAGCTGCAGATGGGGATTACCTATAACAATCCCGGTCAGGACGTGACGATTGAAGTGCCGGACGCCTCTGAGTATATTGAGATCGACGCATCCATGCTGGGATAAAAACGCTCAGACGAGGGGAAAAAGCGAAGATGTCTGCCGTCCGGCGATGGACTGGCAGGCAGGGATAGCTGCCCGCACAGGAGGAGACAATGAATATTTTTGAGATACTGGGTCCGGTGATGGTCGGGCCGTCCAGTTCCCATACGGCTGGGGCCGTACGGATCGGTTACATGGCGAGAAGGATACTGGGGGAGGCCCCGGTGAGGGCAGAGATACTGCTGCATGGCTCCTTTGCGGCCACAGGCAGCGGCCATGGCACGGACCGGGCGCTCCTTGCCGGACTTTTGGGTATGGAGCCCGATGACAGCAGGATTCCTGACAGTCGAGAGGAGGCACGCAGAGCCGGCCTCGACTACAGCTTTGCATCAGTCAATCTGCGGGACGCTCATCCCAATACGGCAGTTCTCACGCTGTGGGGAGAGGGCGGACGCAGCGTAAAAGTTCAGGCGTCTTCTCTGGGGGGCGGCCGGATCATGGTCAATAAGATCGATGATATCCGGGTGGATTTCACCGGTGAAAAGCCCACGCTGATTGTGCAGAACGAAGACAGGCCGGGCGTGCTGGCCTCCATTACCTACGCCCTGTCTGCCCAGGATGTAAATATTGCCACTCTGCAGCTATACCGCAACAGACGGGGCGGGTATGCTTTTACCATTGCCGAGACGGATTCAGATATCGGTGAAAGCGTGTTGGCCGAGCTTCGTGAGATGGAAGGTGTGCTGAAGGTGATTCGCATTGCGTCAGAGGAGGAACTGTGATGGCTTTTCATTCGTTGGAACAGATCTGCCGGCTGTGCAGAGAGGAAAATAAAAGCTTTTACCGGGTGGTTTTGGAAGATGATCTGAAAGAGAGAGAGGTGAGTGAGGAGGAGTCTCACCGCAGAATGAACGGGATATGGCAGGCCATGTGCCAGGCGGCGGCGGACTACGATCCCTCCCTCAAATCTTCCAGCGGTCTCTCCGGCTGCGACGGAGGAAAAGCTGAGAGGTATTTTGCCTCCGGCGATTCCCTCTGCGGTGATTTCATCGGCGAGGTAGTAACCTGTGCAATTCAGATGGGTGAGTCCAACGCCTGCATGCGCCGGATCGTGGCGGCTCCGACGGCGGGCTCCTGCGGCGTCCTTCCGGCTGTACTGATTCCCTGCCACCGCAGATTCGGGCTGGAGGATCGGCAGATAGAGGAAGCTCTCTATGTGGCGGCCGGCATCGGCCAGGTTATCGCCTCCCGCGCTTTTATTGCCGGGGCCCTGGGCGGATGCCAGGCGGAGATCGGATCGGCCAGCGCCATGGCTGCCGGAGCATTGGTCTATATAAAGGGCGGCGGCGAAGAACAGATCTGCGATGCCGCAGCCATTGCCATCAAAGCGCTTTTGGGGCTGGTCTGTGATCCGGTCTCAGGCCTGGTAGAGGTGCCCTGCGTCAAGCGCAATGTAATTGGAGCAGTGGGGGCGATGACGGCGGCGGATCAGGCTTTGGCAGGAATTCACAGCTTCATTCCCGCCGATCAGGTCATCGACGCCATGAGGGAAGTGGGAGAAAAGATGGATGTCTCCCTAAAGGAGACGGGCCTGGGCGGTCTGGCTGCTACTCCGAAAGCCCAGAGCCTGCGCTGACTGCATGGATTTCGCTGGGAAGACAGCGGAACATGGATTTGAAGGCGCGCAGAAAGGCGGAATAATCCTGAAATCCGCAGGATATACAGGCTTCTGTCACCGGGACCTGACGCATCAAAAGGTCTCTGGCGTACAGGAGCCTTTTTTGACGGATATAGCGATGAAGAGGACAGCCGGTCTGTTCCCGGAACCGGTGCATCAGATAGGATTTGCTGAGGAAAAAACGGGAGGCCAGGGAGTCTGCGGTCAGCTCCTCAGCCAGATGAGACTCGATATAGCGCAGAATATTTTCAATCCTGGGGTCGTAGCGGATATCCTGACGGCAGAGGGCGGCATTCTCCGGGCTTTGGGACAGATACCAGCGATTCAGGTAGATCATCAGCTGGAGAAAAAGAGTATCGGCCATGAGACCGGAGCCAAAGTCCTCGGCGCCCAGCGTCTCCTCCAGCTGGCGCAGAAGCCGCACAAACAGATTCTGCTGTTCCGGTCCCAGGCGCAAAAGACACAGGCGGCTGTCCTTGGCCCGGGAGAACAGATCGCCCAGGTCGTCCGTTCCCTGGGAGGCTAAGAAGGAGGAATTTACCCATAGGATGACGCGTTCGTAGGGGGAATCGTCCCGGATCACGGATTGATGGACGGCATGGTGAGGGACCAAGAGGATATCGTCCTTGCGAAGCAGGTAGGTTTTGCCCTCCATGATATAGGTTACATTTCCCGAGAGAGGGATCACAATTTTGTCAAAATCATGAAAGTGGAAGCGGTGGACCGATGAGCGCACGTCGGCGATGTGAAAAAGCCGATAATTTTCGGACAGATAGCCTCGTCTTACCTGTTCATTCATGCTTTTCTCCTGTCTGCAGAATTGCTTCTCAGCTCTGCTGAGACGATCTGCGGATTTTTTATAAATCAAGAATACAGCATTTTTTGCAAGATTTCAAGTTTCCTGTGCCGTGTGCAGGGCAGAAAATGCACATTATAATGGTAGTGGATGAAATGTATTGCTCGCGCTGACGATGGAATCGTAAGCGCGAGAGATGGAAAGAGAGACACGGCAATCAGGGCTGTGGATGGAGGAGAGAATATGGATGAAATTTTTGCAGCAGTCAACAGAGTGTTTGCTTTTGTGGTTCCGGTGGCGGATTTTCTGTGGGATTTTCCGACTAACTTCAGCTGGTGGAGCAGGATACCAGTTATCGGGAATTTGACTTTTGCCGTCCTTCTTCTGGTGGGGTCGGGGATTTATTTTACTGTGCGCACCGGCTTTATCCAGGTGACACATTTTCGAGATGGGATTCGCGCGATTATGCGGGAAAAATCGGCCTCCACAGGAATTTCGCCCCGGGCGGCCTTCTTTCTGAGCTCGGCTATGAGGGTGGGGCCGGGAAATATCGTCGGTGTGACCGGAGCCATCGCCGTGGGCGGTCCCGGCGCCCTGTTTTGGATGTGGGTAAGCGCCTTTTTCGGCATGGCCACGGCCTATGTGGAGGCAGTGCTGGCGCAGATTTTCAAGGAGAAAAAGGACCGGGAGTATGTGGGCGGCCTTCCGTTTTACGGCAAAAAACTGCTGCGCAACCGCGCCTCTGTGGGGGTGGCGCTGTCTTTTCTCTTTATCACCTATGCTTTTTTCTGTCTGCCCGCCCAAGCTTTCAATGTCTTTTCCAGCGTGGGGCAGATGGCTGGGATTGTGACGGGGAATACCTATGAGACGACTTCGGTCCTGTACTATGTCATCGGGATCGTTCTGATTGCAGGAACGGCCACCGTGGCCTTTGGCGGAATCCGCAAGGTGACCCGTGTGACCGACTTCTGCGTGCCGGTGATGGCCGTGCTCTACTGCGGAATCGTTATTTTAATGATCCTTTTTAACCTGGATCGTCTGCCTGCCTTTTTTGCTTCGGTGTTTGGCGGGGCATTTCGCCCGGAAGCCTTGTTCGGCGGAGCTATGGGGACGGCCCTGGCTCAGGGGGTCAAGAGGGGGCTGATGTCCAACGAGGCAGGCCAGGGGACGATCACCATGTCGGCGGCGGCCGCTCAGGCGGAACACCCCTGTGAGCAGGGATGTGTGCAGTCGGTGGGCGTCTTTCTGGATACGCTGGTGATCTGCACCCTGACCGGTTTTGTGGTGATTATGGCTCAGTCATGGAACGGCATGGACAGCGCGGCGTGGGCAGCTGCAAGCGGGGATAGCTTCTCTCTGTTTTTGACCTCACTGTCCTCCCTGATCCCCGGGAGCGCTCTGGATGGGGCGGTGACTTTTCTCATATGCCTGTGTTACGGGCTTTTCGCCTATACCACTCTTTTGGGCATGCTTTCCTTTGCGGAGATTGCAGCCAACCGTATCAGCAGGAAGAGAAGCTTTATAGGCGGTGTTCGGGCTGTGGGAGCTTTTGTCTTTATTCCCTTTGGGGTTCTCTGTGTGCTGGCAGGGCTGGAGCTGTCCAACCTGTGGTATATCTCCGATCTGGGCAATATCCTGATTGTCTTTGCCAACCTGCCTCTTCTGTACCTGGGCGCACGATATGTGTTCCAGGCCACTGAACATTACAAGGCGAAGGACGGGACGGCCTTCACCGGTGCGGTTATTGGACGGGAGTGCAGCTGCTGGCCGGATACCGATGAAACGGAGTCGGATGCAGACGCGGTGCAGGATCAGGATTAAGATTCAGATATCGGACGGAATTTCCAGGGAGCAGGGCCTCCCCTCGATCATCTCCACCAGGGAGCGGACGCCCCCGTCCACCATGCCTGCGACGGCTTCCTCGGTATAGAAAGCGATATGCTGGGTCATGGTGACATTGGGAAACTGGCGCAGATAGGCCATGGAACGGTTGCGGATGATGTTGGAGCGCAGATCCTGGTGATAGATACCATTTTCATGTTCCAGAACATCGATACCCAGGGCGCCGATTTTGCAGCTCTCAATGCCGTCGATCAGCACCTCCGTATCCATCAGCTCGCCCCGGGCGGTGTTGATTAGGATTACGCCCTTTTTCATCCAGGAGAGGGATTCGGTGTTTACCAGATGGTAGGTGTTTTCGGCCAGAGGCACGTGGAAGGTGATGATATCGCTGTTTTGAAACAGCTCTTTTCTGGACACGTAAGTGGCCAGCCCTTCCATCTCCTTTTTGGGGTGACCGCAGGCCAGTATGCGGCAGCCCCAGCCCGACAGGCGGCGGATTACGGCCTGCCCGATATTTCCGGTGCCTACTACACCCACCGTCTGGGTGCGCAGCTCCTTGCCCTGCAGGCCGGCCAGAGAGTAGTCGTTGGCATTGCCGCGAAACAGAGCCTGCTTGTAATGGCGCAGTGACATGAGGATCAGCATCAGAGTGAAGTCGGCCACGCTGCCGGGGTCATAGTCGGAGTGGGCGATGCGGATGCCCAGACGTCCGGCGGCTTTTATATCGATGTGGTTGTAGCCTACGGTGCGGGTGGACAGATAGCGGATGCCCCTGTCGGCCAGAGCCGCGAGAAGGGCGGCGTCCAGATGGCTTTCGCCCAGGGTTGTGACAGCCTGACAGCCAGCAGTCAGATTCAGGGTATCGAGAGAAAGGGGATCCCGGCGGTAGGTCAGACGGACCGGATAGGTACGTTCTGCATGGGCGAAGGAGGACATCTCATCCTCTCTGGCTTCAAAAACGGCGATAGAATAGGGGCTTTCCATAACAGATCATTCTCCTTTTCTTTTTCCTTTTTTTGGGTCTGCAATTCATCTTAAAGCAGAAATTAAAAATTAATCCGGACTTAAAATCAGCAGAATCAGTATAATATGATTTGCCGATACAGGCAAACACAGGCTTTATAGCGTAACGCTTTTGCGCACTAAAGCAAAGAACAAATGGGAGGAAACGGGAACACTTGGAATGGATGCAAGCGATCGTCTGCATAAAACCGGAAGAATCTGCCATACTAACAGACGAAACCCGCCCGGTGAGCGGGAAAATAATTTCTGGAGGAATGATTATGGCAGTGGATTTTATGAACAGTGAGACGAAGGGCAACCTGATGCGGGCCTTTGCCGGCGAGAGCCAGGCCCGCAACCGCTATACCTTTGCCGCCGGACAGGCCAGGCAGCAGAAGCTCTATGTTTTGGAAAAGATTTTTCAGTATACGGCCGATCAGGAGAAGGAGCACGCGGAGATTTTCTACAATTTTCTGAAGGAGGCTGCCGGAGAGACCATCCAGATCGACGGCGGCTATCCGGTGGATATCTCCGAAAGCATGGCGGAAATTCTGCGTATGGCCCAGCATAATGAGATGGAAGAGTACGGCACGGTATACAAAGCCTTCGCCGACAAGGCGAAGGAGGAAGGCTTTGCAGCGGTGGCCCAGGCTTTCTATCAGATTGCCGAGATCGAGAAGACCCATGGGGATCGCTTTGGCCGTTATGCCAGATGGATGGAGAACGAGGAGCTTTTTTCCTCCGACGGGGAGACCTATTGGCTGTGCTTAAATTGCGGTCATATTCACAAAGGACCCAAGGCCCCGGGACTTTGCCCGGTCTGCAAGCATGAGCAGGGATATTTTGTGCGCCTGGAGGAAGCGCCCTGGACGAAATAAGGAGAGATAAAGAAGGAGGAGCTGCGACCATGTGCGTTGGCTGCAGCTCCTCTTTTATGTAGTGTTCTTTTTGCGTATTGTTATTTTTGTCTGCGCTTTCTGCGCATGCTTTGAATGAACAGCGTGCCTAAAATCCCGCCGGCGGCAAGGAGCAGAATGAGCCAGAATCCGAAGGGGCTGCTGTCGCCGGTACCGGAACCGCCGTCGGCTGTTCCCGGCTGTGCCGGTTCGGGAATCGGTTTCTGCTTAACCGTGACAGTGATCGTGACGCTGTTTCCGGCTTTGTCGACGGCTGTGATAATCTGTCTGCCCTCGGCAGGATGGAGAGTGAACTTTCCATCGGTGAGGGTTATGGTTTTCTCATTTACCGTGACGGAGACAAGATTTTCTTCGTCAACGGTCACCATCGTATCTCCATAGTAAGTTCCTCCATCCTGAATACCGCTTATGACCGGGGCGGTGTTGTCAACTGTCAGGCGGGCAGCGGTTCCTGGATTAACCGCAACTGGCGCCGTCTCACCGATGACTTCTAGCATTTCCAGAGATATGGATGTTTCTTTTTCTGCCGCATTATCGCTGACCTTGAATTTCAGGACGATAAAATTCCCTTTGGCAAAGGTGGTCGATATTTCATCCAATGTGGCCAGCAGCCGATAGGGCTCTGCCGTCAGTTTTTCCTGTACGGTAAACTGGCTTTCCGTAAAAATATCGCCGCAGGTGTAGCCCAGCAGTTCCAGAGAAGCGGAGTCATAGCTGACAGCCGCCAGGATGCCCCAGAGCTCTGTCGTCTGATCCAGACCCACCGCGATCTCGAATTCCTTGCCGCGGTTGAGGGCAATTTCTTCCGGTGAAAGAGTCATCACTGCATTTGCTGCGGATTTTGATTCTGGCAGGCTGACCGGTACAGGGGCCGAGCCAGGTAAATAGATAGCCGGCGCAATGCGGTACAGCACAGTGGGGGCAGGAGTCTGGCCGGCCGGCTCGGCCGGTTCTGCTGCCAGGTGGGGTGGGGTACTGTTTGCGGCCGCTGTCAGATCGAATTCGCCCTGGTCGTTTATCGCGGTAGATGCCGCTTCTGATCTTGCCGCTGTATAGTTTGTGCCTTCTGCAACATGGACGATTACCACGTATGCTCCGGCACCGTAGTCCTTTACGTTAAACTCTCCGGTAGTGTTGCCAGATTCCACAGTGTTCAGGACGAGATTCTTCTCCTTTTGCAGTTCATAGGTAACAGCTCCGTCCCCCTTGATTCCGCAATAGCGAGTGTCGACTGTTATGACCCAGTTGCTGACGGAGAGGGAAGGACCATTAAAGTACCCATACCTTGTGCCCGGCTCGACCATGGAAATCTTATTGACCGACACGACTGCGGCATCGGTGGTATATTCAAAGGCCCGGTATGTATCATCCGCTGCCCGGCTGAATTTGACCAGGTAGCCGCCTGCATTGACCGGCAGATCTTCCGTCCATTCCGAGCCGGATCCTTCCCACAGATAAGTGACGGTGAAATCCTCCGCTGTCAGGCCGACTTCCGGATTCTCCGATGCATCGAAGGTAAATTGAACGGGAAAACCGGGTTCCGTCTCGTCATAATCGTATGTCTGCGGCGTAACGGTAAACCAGCTGCTCTGGACCTCTATCTTTTCCGCCCAGCGGGCATATAGGGTCTGATTCTCCGTGAGGGAATAAACAGTGTCCGCCGTGATTTCCTCCCCGCCTTCCGCCTGCGTAAACCAGCCCAGAAAACGGAGGGTAGGGTTTGTCAGCGTCGGGAGCTCCCCGTATTTCTCGCCGTACCGAACGGTGATAGGGGAAGGATCGTCTCCGTTTATGGCGTCAAAGCTGACCGTATAGCTTCTTGGTTCCCATTTGGCGTAGAGGGCCATATCCTGGTTCGGCATCCGCGCACCGGTGAAATCAAAGGGAATGATCAAGGATTCGTCGGAGAACCATCCGCTGAAGGTATAGCCGTCTCGCACCGGGTCGGTGGGCCGGTAAATGATATTTCCTTCCGCGTAGCGCTGGGCTTTGATCGCGCTGCCGCCGTTGGTATGGAAGGTCAGCGTATGGATGGAGTCCGGATCCTGTACGGTCGTGCAGATTACGGTGTAAGTGACCGAGCTTTCGGACGGAGCCGGAGTCGGGGTGATTTCATAGCTGGCGTCTCCCACGATTTCATCCAGGTTGGGCAGATACGGGGTCGTGCCCCTCTTAAACGGCACCTCTATATCCGCCTGATTGCCCAGGCCGATGAAACGATAGGTGGCGGTCAGGGCCTCGCTTCGGTAGTTTGCCGTCAGGGTAAGGCCGCTGCCGTAGTCTTCCGCGAAAGCCATATCCACGGTCAGTCCGCCGGTTATTTCCCCGCCGCCTGCATCCGTGAGGCTAAAGAAAGAGGTATAGGTATTGGTCTCCGGATTGTTCGTGCCGGTATCCCGGAGGTCGGAGAAGTCAAAGCTTTCTCCGTAAAGGGCCGTGTACGTCCTCGTTTCCGTCGTGCCGTCCGCGTTCTGGACCCCGTTTACCGTAACGGTGTATTTCTTCGGCGTAATCTCGAAGCGCCAGGTTCGGTCGGTGGTCAGGCTCAGCCCTGTGGTCTCTTCCTGATAGCCGCCGACGGATTCGTATTTCAGGTTGCCGTTGTCAGTCTCGTAGCCGTAGTAATGGATGAGCTCCAGAATTTCCTCCTCGGCGGGGAGGTCAAAGGTCTGGACACGGCTGTAGCGCCGGCTCCACACCAGTTCGTAGCCGTCGGTGAGATTGCCTACCTCTGCGCTTGCAGTGAATTTTTCGTTCAGCTCCGAGCCGCTCATATTCGTCCAGACCACCGGAACCGTGATATCGGTGTCAAACTTGCTGAAGGCCAGCTTGCCGGTTTTCCATACGATGCGCATATCGCATTCCATATAGCGGGCGCCGGCCGGCACGTCGACCACGATCTTCCCGTCTTCAAAACGGAACCGGGAATCGGTAAAAGTAATAATAAATTGATCGCCGTCATAGCGCTGCTGCCTCATCTCACCGCTGACCAGATGAATGGTTTTCATCGTCAGATAAATGCCGGGCATTGTCATGGCGATCCCATTGGAGCTGTCGATATCGTCGTCCTGGATATACAGGACATCGTCTTCATCGGGAACCAGGGCAAAATCGTAGGCGGACAGCGGATCCCCGACGGTGACCAGCGGGAACTCTCCATTGTAGAGCGTCGGTTCGTATTTGAGAAGGCCCAGAACCTGCGCCTTGAAATTGACCGTGACATAGAGGCCGAAGTCGACATAGAGGGCGCCCATCATTTCCTCCGTTTCCTCCCATACCGAGGAGCCTGCCTGTCGCAGCCTCTCAAAGTAATAGATGAAGTATCCGTACAGCTTCAGATAGGCGCCGAATTCCACTGTCGCGCCGATGCTGGCTATGCTGGTACTGATCAGGCCGAAGGCAATTTCCGCCTTGATTCCCGCTTTCAGGCCGAGGGTGCCCATGATGTAGAACTGGAAGCCAAACCTTTCATCGATCAGGTCGATCTCATTAGAGCCGGACTCCAGATCCATGATATGGAGCCAGAAAACATAGCGTTTTCCCACCTGGTATTCCAGATCCGCTCCCATGGCCAGGTTGACGTTTCCACGGACAACCAGGTTTACGCCCACCTTGACGGCAACGATTTTGATATGAAATTCATGCTCATACAGCTGCAGATTGAATAAGTCAATCCAGTCGCATTCCTGGTTCAGCATCTCCTGGTAGCGTTCGATCAGGTTATCTAGGCCGGTCCTCGTCTCTGCATCGTCAGAAGCCTGGAACATCTCATCAAAGGCTTCGCTGACGTCCTCAGCCTCCAGGCTGTCCATAATCTCGTCGAAGCTGTAAGTCACCCCGTCGACGGTTACGCCGGGAAGAGTGCTTTTCAGCGCGGCGAGCGACTGCTCGAGCACATCGAGGCTTTCTTCCATCTTATTCTGGCCTTTTACCGCTATCTTTTTGATCTTGGCGGCTATGGTATTGATCTTGCGTATGGCGGCCCTCATCTCGGGCGAAGCGTTCGGGCCGGTGATCGTCTCCGAAAGCTCTTTCCATTTTTTCTTGACCACTTCATCCCGCAGCGTATAGACGACGGCACTGACGGACATGGCGGTATAGTCCTGGATATCCACGGAGATCGTGACGTCCAGATCCTCCAGCACCGGGATAAAGAGATACCATTTCCAGCGGTCTTCGACGCTTACGTCAAAGCCCAGGGAGACCTCCTGCTCCAGATAGGCGTTCAGCTCGATCTGCACCTGGCTGACCTGGTTGTTGGGCATCCTTCTTTCCGCATGCATGCTGAGGCAGAATTCCAGCGCAATGCCGACGCCGTTGTCAAAATGGCCTTCGTAAATAAAGGTGGGGACAATGTCGATCCCGTCTATTATGAATTTGGTCCGTTTGCCGAAGGGCTGCTGCGACGTGATGGAGGAGATGGAGGCCAGGCTCATTGCCTGTATTTCCGCCTCTGTCATGCCGATATCCATCAGCCGCTGCTGTATATCCTCCGTCTGCAGGGCGGAGGCTATCATCCGGTTGGCGACTTCCTCGGCAAAGCCGCTTTCCACTGCCTGCTGCTTTACGCTTTCCAGGATTTCCTTTTGCTGCTCTTCATCCACCAGGGACTTGCCGTCTACCTCCTGGGTGACGAACATTCCCATGAAATCCTCGATATCCCGGCGGCTCACCAGACGGTAGGAAACCGTGTCGCCGGATACGGCCGTGATCTGCCCGTAGGCATAGGAGCTGCCCGCGTTAAGGCTTCCGAAATCCTCCGTGTAGAATACGAGAAAGTCGCTGATCGCAAAGGCCGGGGCCGTATCCATGCCCAGCATATTTCTGGCAAGGGCGTCGTAGTCGTTGCGGTTGACTGTGCCATCCGCCGCGGGCAGGCTCGCCACCTGATAAGGAATAGTGTCCGGCATGGCCAGCACTTCCCCCGCGTCTTCCTCGTTCAGGCTCTCGAACTGATAGGTGCTTCCATTTACGCCGGTAATGCGGATATAGGCCAGGGCGTCGTCCTCGTAATCGTTCTGAGTATAGTCGCGTTTTCTGGGATCCGTGTTTTCGTAAATGCAGACGATGTCGTCTGTCTGCAGGGCGGGTCCGGCGCTCATCGTAAAGCTGCCGGCGATGGCTTCGGTGCTTTCATCGTTGCTTAAGAGGGCGGACTCCAGCACGTCCGTCGTCTGGCCGCCGACGGTGTAGCGCATTTCCTCCGTATCCTGGATGAAAATCATGTCTGCATTATACTGGAGATTGTCGACCTCATCTTTGGCAATGGCAAAATAGGCTGTGCGGTACATTTCCTCTTTGTCTGTAAAGAAAAGGCCGTTCCCCAGCGTAAGCTCATAGGTGCTGCCCGGCGTGAAGCCATCGGGAGCATAGATGGTAAAGCTGCCGTCTCCGTTCTCGCGGACATCAAAGGCGACCGGTTCGGAACCGTCCTTGGGCAGGAGGGTAACCAGCTGCTTTACCTCCTGGGGGTCGGTGAAATTGCCGGTGACAGAAAAGGAAACGTCTGCCGGCTGGTCCGCCAGGCTGAAGGAGGTGATGCTCAGCTCACGGGAAGAGGGCACCGGCTCATAAACGGCAGTCAGCGTCATATCGGCGGCGATCACGTCGCTTAGCGGATACCAGACGCTGCCGTCCTCCTTCTGCCAGTTTACGAATATGTAGTTATCCTTGGATGGATCCGGAATTTCCCCACGGTAAGGGTATCCGACGCCGGCCTGGACCGGGCCTATGGTCCCGCCGCCGTCGGTCTCAAAGGTAAGGGTGGCAAGCAGCGGCGCCAGACTGGTCAGGTTCCCGACCAGATAGTCCTTGACTAATTGTACGTCAATGTCATCCACAATCCCATCCGCATTCACATCGGCTTCGGTGAAATGAATGCTGGCGGCCGCTTCTGCATCGTTTTCGATATATCGCTCCATCAGGTTGACATCCAGCAGTTCCACCCGGCCGTTTCCGTCGGCGTCGCCGTACAGGATGTTATTATCCTGGGCGAGAGCTGTACGGATATCCGCCGGAGTGATGGAAAGCAGAATACTGAAAGTTAGTATCAGGCTTACAATCCGTTTTTTCATTTTCCTGTTCCTCCTGTATTACAATCCACTTTAAAACGTGAAACCTTCTGCTGCTTTATCATCGTAGCAAAAAAAAACGGCTCTGCCATCGCCCGTTACGAGGGGTAAAACGGGTGATGGCGGAGCCGGTTTTTGGAGAAATCCGATTACTTTAACATATGTTTTTTTAATTCCTGGCGCTGGCCGATGCCCAGCTTTCGCAGGGCGGCGGAGACATGCCGCTTGATGGTGTGGGCGGATACATTCATATGGGCCGCGATTTCCGGGTTGGTCCATCCTCTGGCTGCCAGCATGGCGACGGCAAATTCTGTGGTGGTCAGGTCGTCCGCGACGGTGTGGCCGGTTTCCGGGTTATGTATTTTGCGCCATCCGGCGGAAAAACGATAGGTGATGGCGATAATCCGCTTGAAATCATCGGGCCAGCCCGGCTTGATAACAGCCTCCAGCATTCCGCCCAGAAGTCCGTGATGTTCTCCGAAGCCTTCGATCAGGTCGTCGGGGCGGGCTATTTCCCAGGCTGCCAGCAGGTGTTTCTGCGCCTGCTCGGTCTGTCTCAGGCTCATATAGTCCATCACGGCAACCAGATGCAGATAAATGGAGGGGATGGGGTAGAGAGATGCCCCCATGTCCAAGGTTGCCTCTACGATGCCTGCGCTTTTTCCATAATCCTTCCGCAGATAGAGGTAGTGCGCCTGGACGTACAGGGCAAAGGCCCGCAGGCCAGGGGGCAGGAGAGGCAGAAACTCCTGGGTCGGGGGCATTTCCTCCGGCAGCGGCAGATGCAGAAGCACAGAGGAGGCAAAGGCCACAAAAGCTTCGATGGCGCGGACGCAGGGGGCTTTGCCGGCATGGCTGGACAGGGTGTTTTTGATTTCTGTCAGGGCATACCGGGCGTGGTGGATTTGGCCGACGGATAAATTGGCATAGGCGTAGAGCAGACAGGCGGAAAAACGGTACGCCTCGTCGGGACAGGTCAGGTACAGCTCCGCTTCCCGTATGGCTTTTTCGGGATGGCCGCTGAAATAATGGTATTCGGCAAGGGCGATCCTCTTCCTGGGCCCGTCCTCCATTTCGCGGATGCAGTCCGCGCAGCGGCCCGGTTCAAAGGGGGTGTTCATAAGCGGCATAAATCCAAGAAAATCCTCCGGCCGCGGACGGGAAGAAAAAGGGAAAAGGGGCTGCTCCTTTCGCGGATCCAGCGGTTTGGCTGCGTCGAAGGGAATCCCCCAGGATCTTCCGAATCTTCGGACTCCTTCGATCCGGCCCTCCGCGCAGTATTTCTGTACCAGCCGGTCTGAAATATTCCATTTCCGGGCGGCTTCCCGCACAGTGATATAGTCCATACGAACCTCCGAGTGTATCTTTCAAGCAGGCGGCAAACTGTTCGCAACAGCGTATAGTTATTATATTTATTTTCCTGAATCTTTGCAAGGAATTTATAGGAAATGCAGGAAGATTGCCCAATAGAAAGTCAAAATTCCCCATTAGATTTGGTGAGTATTATTAAAATGTGAAAAAATACTTTACAAAATCTATTACAGGCTGTATAGTAGAAAAAGATTAAAGATTCAGAAAGGAGAAAGGAGGCAGCAACATGTCGATGAAGATTCGTGTGAACAGAGCAATGGGAATTAACGCAAGCGTAAATAACGACAAAAAATGGAAAAAATCGACAGTCTGCCTCACCGTCTGCATGGAATAGATTCACAGAGTTTGTGTAATGTGACCGTGTGCCGCAGTCTGTCTGACTGCGGCATTTTCGCGTCCTGAGATATCTGGGAAATATTCGGCTTGTATGGTCCGGGTCCGCGTAAAGGCCTGGGCCTTTTTTTATGCAGCAGACAGTGAGGCTTATGAAGTAAAGAGGTGAAAGAGGGAGGAGAGTATGAAAAATCTGGGAAAATATATGGTGAGATACTGGTATCTCTATTTGTTTGCCATAATCTGCCTGGTCATTGGCATCCTGATGGACGTGGCGGTGCCTGGCGTGATCGAACGGATTATCGATGATGTGGTGGTCGGCGGGCAGCAGGAGATTCTGCTGGGTCTTTTGATGGCGCTGTTTTTATTGGGAACGGGCAAAGGAATCTTTAAGTATCTGCAGGAATTTACGGCCGACGTGATCGGCGTGCGGATTGCCCGCGATATCCGAAGAAAGCTGTTTGCCCATATTGAGCGGATGAGCGTGGGATTTTTTGAGAAAAACAATACAGGAGAGCTGATGGCCCGCGTCAAGGACGACGTGGAGAGAATCTGGGACGCGGTGGGCTATGTGGGGATGCTCTGTGTGGAGGCTCTGGTTCACACGGTGATCGTCATCGTCTGTATGGTGCGAATCAGCCCTCTCCTGACGCTGATTCCCCTGTGCATTATGCCTCTGGTGGGATACGTGGCTATCCGCCTGGAAAAGGGGCTGGATAAGATATACGATGAGATCAGTGAGGAGAATGCCCTCCTCAATACGGTGGCCCAAGAAAACCTGACCGGGGTTCGCACAGTCAAGGCCTTTTCCAGGGAGCGCTACGAGATCGAGAAGTTCCGCCGGCACAACGGGAAATACTACAGTCTGAACATGGCCCTGGCAAAGCTGATGGCTAAGTACAACCCGAATATTTCTTTCCTGACCAAGACTCTGCTGCTTCTGTGCGTCTGTGTCGGCGGCGTCTTTGTCGTGCAGGGGAGAATCAGCCTGGGCCAGCTGGGAGCCTTTATCGAGTATGCCAACAATATTGTCTGGCCCATGGAGATTCTGGGCTGGGTGACCAACAGCATGGCGGCTGCCGTGGCCTCCAACAAAAAGATCAATCGGATTCTCGACGAGGCTCCCCAGATTGTCTCCCCGCAGGAACCGGTGCGGCTTGAAAAGGTGGAGGGAAATCTGGAATTTCGCCATGTGGGCCTTACCCTGGGCGGACAGAAGATTCTGACGGATGTGAGCTTTACCCTGCCTGCCGGAAAGACGTTGGGAATCATGGGAGTGACCGGTTCCGGCAAGACCTCCATCGTCAACCTGGCCGAACGGTTCTATGACGCGGCAGAGGGGGAAATTCTGCTGGACGGGGTGGATGTGCGGCGTCTGGATCTTGGACAGCTGCGGGGAAGCATGTCTGTGGTGATGCAGGATGTATTTCTCTTTTCCGATACGGTGGAAGAAAACCTGCGGATTGGCAGCCGGGACCAGATGGAGACGGAGCGGATGGAGGGAGCCGCCGTCATGGCCAGGGCCCACGGGTTCATCTCCGAGCTGCCGGAGGGATATGAGACGGTGATCGGCGAAAAAGGCGTGGGTCTTTCCGGCGGACAGAAGCAGCGGCTCAGTATCGCCAGAGCTCTGGCAAAGAAGGCGCCGATCCTGATTCTGGACGATTCCACCTCGGCCCTGGATACGGAGACGGAAGAGGAGGTGCAGCGGGAGCTTGCCTCCCTCACCTCTGTAACCAAACTGATCATCACCCACCGGATTTCCGCCGTCCGCCAGGCCGATGAAATCATCGTTCTGGACGGAGGCAGGGTGGCCGAGCGGGGAACTCACGGAGAGCTTCTGCAGCAAAAGGGAATTTATTATGACACTTATATGGCTCAGTATGAGGAGCCGCAGGGAGCCGAAGAAGACGCAGAGCGTTTGCAAGAGGAAATTATGGAGGAGGAGAATGTATGGCTGTAAATTCGTTTCGGCAGGACGAGGTGCAGCGGGATGTGCCGCGGCGGGTGACCTTGATGCGGCTGTACCGCTACCTGTTTGATTTTAAAAAAGAGATTATAATTGTGTCGGCAATCATGGCGGTGACGGTGACCATAGCCCTGTTAAACCCGCTGATCATCGAGAGGGCGATCAATGTCCATGTGGCCGGCCGCGATGTGGAAGGATTGATAAAGCTGGCACTGTCTGCCCTTGTTCTCAATGTGATCTGGCTTGCCGGCGTCAAGGCGCGGATGCTGATCATGGGAAGGGTCTCCAATCAGATTGTGCTGAAAATTCGGGAGGAGCTCTATACCCATATCCAGACATTAGGGCTCGCCTTCTTTGACAGCCGCCCCACCGGCAAGATACTGGCCAGGATTATCGGGGATGTCAATTCGCTGAAGGATATGATGTCTGACAGTGTAACCATATTGATTCCCGATGCCCTCACGGTCATAGCGGTTATCGCCATTATGGTGGTGAAAAGTCCGTGGCTGGCCCTTTCGGCCCTGGCTACTCTGCCGGTTCTGGGGCTGGGCGTCTATCTGGTTATGATCCTGGGCCATAAGCGCTGGCAGGCCGTGCGGCAGAAGACCTCCAATATCAACGCCTATGTTCATGAAAATTTTTCCGGGATCCGGGTGGTGCAGAGCTTTTCAGCGGAAAAGGAATCAGAGGCTGCCTTTGAGCAGGTTTTGGCCGAGCATCAGAACGCCTTTGTCCGGGCGGTGCGGCTGGCGGATTCCTTCGGGCCGGTGATCGATGTGACCTGGGGGCTGGGAAGTTTCCTGCTGTACTATATCGGTATCCGCATGCTCCATATGGGCAGCGCCGATGTGGGTACTTTTCTGGCCTTCGCCACCTATCTGAGCATGTTCTGGAGCCCGATCCGCAATCTGGCCAGCCTCTATAATAAAATTGTCAACAACATCTCCGGTGCGGAGAGAATCTTCGATATCCTGGATACGGAGCCGGAAATCGGCGACGCCGCAGGGGCTCAGGAGATTCCGCCCATCGAGGGATGGGTGGAGTTTGAACATGTGAGCTTTGCCTATCCCGACGAGCCGGAGAGAGCGGTTCTCTCCGATGTGAGCTTTGACATTCGGCCCGGCGAAACCATCGCCCTGGTGGGACCTACTGGGGCGGGAAAGACCACCATCGTCAACCTGATTGCCCGCTTCTACGATGCGACGGCCGGGCAGATCCGCGTCGATGGCTATCCGGTGGAGTCGGTGACCATAGAGAGCCTGCGCAGCCAGATGGGCGTGATGACCCAGGACAATTTCCTCTTCACCGGCACCATAAGGGAGAATATCTGTTATGGAAAGCTGGATGCCACCGAAGAGGAGATGGAGGAGGCGGCCAAGGCTGTGGGGGCCCATGATTTCATTATGAAACTGGAGAAGGGATACGACACAGAATTGCAGGGCGGCTCCGGTCTGTCGGCCGGTCAGAGGCAGCTGATCGCCTTTGCCAGGACTCTGCTCAAACACCCGCGGATTCTGATTCTCGACGAGGCCACAGCCAACATCGACACCCATACGGAGCGGTTGGTGCAGCGGGGGATTGCGGCCCTTCTGGCGGGACGCACCTCCTTTGTCATTGCCCACAGGCTCTCGACCATCAAACAGGCCAGCCGCATTTTTGTGGTGGACCAGCAGGGAATCCAGGAGGAGGGCACTCATGAGGAATTGCTGCGAAAGAAAGGACTCTATTATCAGCTGCACCGGGCGGCCAGCCGCCGTTGACCGGCGAATAAACCCGGGGCGGTTGCCGGTTAGTTGACAGCGCGCAACCGCCCTCTTCGTATATAATAGGGGCGGAAGGAGGTCTTGAAAATGACGATCGGAGAGAATATCAAGGCACGCAGGACGCAGCTGAAAATGTCCCAGGAATATGTGGCGGATCAGTTGGGGATCAGCAGGCAGGCCGTGGCCAAATGGGAGGCGGGAAAGAGCGAGCCGACTCCGGTGAACCTGTCGGAGCTTTCCGCCTTGCTGGAACTTAGCATGGAGGAGCTGACCGATCCCAGGGGGTATGCCGAGGTACGCCGGGAGAATGAGCAGGAGGCGGAGAAATCTGCCAGACAGGAGCAGAAAAAAGAGAGGGAGAGAAAGAGAAACGCAAAATTTCTGCTGGGGAGATGGATGGGCTATATTATGATAAATGCCGCCGCCGTGGGCTATTCCGGCGTGCTGACGGTAGAGGGGGATACAGTGCCCTACGCTTATTGGATGGTAATTATGGCGGTGGGGCTGGTACTTCTGCTTATTACTTCCATCGATATGGCAAAAAGGCATAAGCTCACCGGCCTCCAGGTGCTGTTTGGCGGTCTGCTGCTCTTTTCCATCTTCTATCTGAAGAGGCTGCTTGGCTTTCTGCCCTACGGCTTCAACCTGGTGATAGGAGACATTTCTATCATCATCTGCCTCTGCGTGCTGAACCTGAAATACTGGCGGCATATCTGGG